>NZ_JBJMAB010000027.1:0-113772 GCF_045799175.1 Streptomyces sp. VTCC 41912 | reverse complement strand
CGCCGTTGCGGTCGCGGGCGAGGATGTCGTACTCCTTGGCGCCGCCGAGGTTGCCGGGGGAGAGCACCTTGTCGTAGATGTTCCAACCGCCGCCGATGAGGCCGCCGTCGGGAACGTCGCCACCACTGAAGTACAGCTCGCCCTGGGGGGTCCAGAGCCAGTCGGCGTCCGCGTAGCCGTCCTGGTCGTTGTCGAGCAGCTGCTGGTTGGCGCGGACCGCACCGTAGTCGTCGAGCTTCTCCCGGGGCATGAACGCGCCCGCGCCGTCGAGGTAGTAGGAGTAGGTGGCGCCGGAGGACTCCACGCCGAAGAGCGGGAAGATCGGGCTGGCCGCGGTGGGGCCGTCGTAGCCGGCGACTCCGGTGATCGCCTTCGGTGCCTTGGCCGGCGACTGGGGCGCGGCCTTGCGGGCGTTCCGGGCGGCCGAGCCGGGGTTGTCCGACGCGAAGGAGGCGCCGGCAGCGGTGCCGGCCAGTGCGACGGCGAGGGCCGCGGTGGCGAGACGGGACAGGACGCGTCCGCGCTTGCGGCCGGAAAGTATTGCCACGTGGGTCTCCGTGGTGGGAATCGAGACGGGAACCGGTAGCCCGACGGCGCGCCTCGGGGCGCGCCGCGGTCTCCGGATCTCAGGATGTTTTCACGATTCCTTCACCCGTCAATCACCTTTGTGTTGGCGCGGGGAGTTCCCTCCTTGCCCGTACAACCTTTCTCCGGGGGAGAATTGGGAATCCGGGGAGCGAAAGCGGCGAACGGTGCGTCGGAGTGCGGGTTCGGCCGCCCCGGGACGGGGACCGTCGAGCCCATCTGTCCGACTCCGCCCCCATTGCCCGCCCCCGCATCGTCTCCTGTGATCCATCCCACAGTCGACGGTCGCCCCGCGCACCGTCCGGCCCGGTCCGCCTTCCAACAGCGCTTCTCCAACGCCCTCCAGACGCCCCGTCAGGTATGGGCCGGGACGTCCCTCACGAACACGATGGCCTCGGTCTGGTCGGTGGTGGTCGGATCGAGGGCGAAGTAGGTGTGGTCGGCGGGGACGCGGGGCGTCAGTTCCCGGTCCAGGCAGGCGGCGAGGCGGCCGGGATCGATGACGGTGCGCGCCTCGGGGAGCGACGACAGCACTCCTTCCAAGGTGTCGGGGTGCGGGACGTCGGTGCCGCGGCTGCCGAACGTGCTCGCGACGAAGGCGTAGCGCTCGCCGAGGCGGGTGCCGACGAGGGCGCCCGCGCTCCACCACCGCACCGACCTGCCGGCGAACTGCATCCGACTCTCGTCCCGTTGCAGATGGCGGTTGTGGGCGAAGGCGAGCGTGGGACCGCGGCGGGCCTCGCGGCGGACGACGGCGTCGAGGTTGTCGGCCATCATCGCGTCGCGCACCGACAGCAGCGTGTCGATACGGGTGGGCGCGGTGTTCGCCATCCCCGCGTGGTAGCGCAGCAGTCCGGTGGCGGTGCGGGCGTGCAGTTCGGCGTGCCAGAAGGCGTCGGGGGAGGTGGCGGCCGTCAGGCGCGGGGCGTGCCAGGCCAGCAGCGCGCACAAGTCGTCCGCGACCAGGCGCAGTTCACTGGCCTCGGGGCTGCGGCCGACGGACTCGCCCGGGTCCATCATGGCGCCCGGACGGGTCCACCGCTCGTCGAGGCCGAGGAGCCGGTCGAGGCGGGCCCGGTCGCACTCCGGGGCGAGGTGGGCGGCGAGGTAGTCGTGCAACGAGGTCAGGGCCGCACGGGGGCTGGCGGCACCGGCGGTCTCCAACGGGCCGTCGCAGCCGTAGAAGCGGAGCCGATCGGACGCGGGATGCCTGGCGTTCCAGGCACGCATCCAGCGCAGCAGCTCGCGGTTGGCGCGGTGGGCGCCGAAGTCGTGGCTGAAGCCGCGCGCCAACGCCTCGTCCAGGGTCCCGGTGCCGTCGCCGACGTACGCGTCGACGATCAGTGCCGCCAGGCAGTCGCTCTCGACGGCGATCGAGCGGTACCCCTCGTGTTCGACGAGGTGACGGAAGAGCTCGTTGCGGAGTTCGGGGAAGGCTTCGACGCCGTGGGTGGGCTCGCCGAGGCCGAGCAGGCGGGTGTCGGGGGACAGGAGCGCGGTGAGGGCGCCGCCGGTGAAGGGAAGGGCGGCGTCCCGGATCGTGGCCGTCATGCCTTCAACCGTATCGTTGAACCTTCGGTGTAAACTTGCCTGCATTTTCGTCAGCAACCTGCCGCCGATCAGGGCAATTTCCCGACCTTCCCGAGGACGAACCTTCACCATGCGTTTGCGTCCCATCGATCTCGCACGCGAGCACGGCCTGTCCACCCAGGCGGTCCGCAACTACGAGGAGGCGGGCATCCTGCCGCCGGCCGAACGCGCGCCGAGCGGCTACCGCGTCTACGCCCCGCGCCACGCGGCGGCCCTGCGGACGTTCCTGGCGCTGATCCCGGCACACGGCCACGCGACCGCCGGGACGATCATGCGGGCCGTGAACGACGGCGCGATCGAGGACGCGCTGCGGCTGATCGACCGGAGCCATGCGCAACTGGCCGGCGACCGAAGCACGCTGGAGGAGGTGGCGGACGCGCTGCGCGACCTGGCCCCGACGCACGAGCCGGCGTCCGGCACGACGTTCATCGGGCCGCTGGCGGACCGGCTGGGCCTGCGGGCCGCGACGTTGCGCAAGTGGGAGCGCGCCGGGCTCGTCGTACCCCGGCGCGACCCCCGCACCGGCTACCGCGTCTACGCCCCCGCCGACGTGCGCGACGTGCTGCTCGCCCACCAACTGCGCCGCGGAGGCTACGGGTTGGCGCAGATCGCCCGGGTGCTGGAACAGGTCAGGACGGCGGGCGGACCCGAGCCGTTGCAGGCCGCGCTGCGGGAGTGGCGCGACCGACTGACGGCCCGGGGCCTGGCGATGCTGGCGGGCGCGGCGGCACTCGACGCGTACCTGGGGGCGCCGTGAGCCGACGCGGCGGACGGCTGCCGACTCCCACGTGAGCGCGCGGAGCGCCGATCCATCACCTCGTGGTGCGCGTCGTCGCCGAGGCGAAGCCCAGCCAGGTGTGCCGGTTGCCCGCCCAACACCAGCCGACCTTGGGGGCGTTGCGGCGCTCACGGCCGTCCCGGCCGGTTCCGCCGCTGATCCAGATCGCCGGGGTGCGGGCGTCCAGGCTGCCGTTCGCCTTGCGCAGGCGGGAGCCGATGGTCATGAAGCAGTGGTTGGGCTCCAGGGCGGTGGGCTGCTGGAGCAGCCAGTGGATGCCCTCGGTGAGCAGCAGCGGGGTGCGGTGCGCCGCGGTGAGGGCGGGCAGTGCCTCGTTCGGACTCCAGTTGGCGAGGTGGTCGCCGCGGTCGAGTCCGGTGAGGAGGTAGAGCGGGGAGTCCGGCGGTGTGGCGGCGTCGAGGGGGGCGAACCGGTCGACGTCGCCCATGTCGGTGACCACGAAGCCGGGCGTGCCCGCACGGCGGAGCAGCGGTGCGAGGGCGGAGGCGGGGGCGCGGTCCGGGTGGACGGCGAGGAGGCCGCCCGCTGCTCCGGCGGAGGCAGCGGCAGAGTCGGCGGCGAACGCGCGGAGCGCGGCGGGGGACAGACCGGCGCGCTCGTGGACGCCGAGCGCGATCAGGCGCTCGGCTTGATCGGCCAGGCAGGGCAGGGGCGGGACGGTGGCGGGGGCGCGGTCGCCGGTGGCGGTCGGTGCGGTTCGGGGCACGGCAATCCCTCGGGGTCGGCGGTTCGGGACGTCGGGAGCGCGGGGCGGCGGACGGGGGACCAACGCCGGGGCGGGACGGAACGTTCCCCGGGGGCGCCTTCGTGGGCGACGCGGCCACCACCGCCAGAGTTCCACGCACCGCTCGCCGCCCCGCGGTTCCCCCGCGATCCGCGCGCCCTTCGTCGACGTGCCGCTGAGGACTGGCGACCTCAGTGCCGCGTCGTGCCCCCTGGGGGAGCGTCGGATGGGTCCAGGACCGCGGCCGTCAGGCGGTCGCGGAACCAGCGGTGCCCCGGGTCGTTCGCGTTGCGCGGGTGCCAGGCCATTCCGAGGTCGAGGGGCGGTAGGTCGAGGGGCAGGGGGAAGGTGCGCAGGCCCAGTGCGGAGACGGTCTCGGGGAGCCAGTCGGCCAGGCAGAGCGCGATGAGGTCGGTGTCCCGGGCGAGCAGCATCGCACTGGTGTGACTGGGGACGACGACCGCGGTCCGGCGGCGCAGTCCGAGCTCCGCCAGGGCACTGTCGATGGGGCCGAGGCGTTTGCCGAGCCGGGAGATGCCGATGTGGTCGGTCGCGGCGAACCGTCGGGCATCGATCCGGCCGTCGAAGAGCGGATGGTCGCGGCGCGCGACGCCGACCATGGTGGTGCGGGTGAGCTGCCGGGTCCGGATCTCCGGGTCCAGGTGCCCCAGGACGCCCAGTTCGACGTCCACCCAGCCCTGCCGCAGGGCGGGGCCGCCCTCCACCGCCTCCGGCACGAACACCACGTCCACGTGCGGGGCCTCCGCGTGGATGCGTTCGGTCAGGGCGCCGGCCAGTCCCACCAGCAGCAGGTCGGCCGCCTGCACGGTGAAGCTGCGCCGGAGGTGCACGGCATCGAATCCGGCGCCGGGGCGCAGCACGTCGTCGCAGCGGCGCAGCAACGCGCCGACCTCCTCCCGCAGTTCCAGGGCCCGCGGGGTCGGGACCAGCCGTTGGCCCGCACGGACCAGCAACGGGTCGCCGACGGTGCGGCGCAGCCTGGCCAAGGTCCGGCTGGTGGCCGCGGGCGAGGTGCCGAGCCGTTCCGCGGCCCGGGTCACGCTGTTCTCCTGGAGCAGCACGTCCAGCGCCCGCAGCAGATTGAGATCCATCGCCGTTCCCTCCTTCGGCAACATCCTGACCTGCGTTTTTACGGCTGAGGAAAGGACTAGCTGCCTATCTTTGCATTGCTCCGGCGAGCGTCGCGGACGGAGAGTGGAACTGTCCACGAAGACGCGCGGAGGCCCCATCGGATGCCTCTTCGTCGTCTCCCTGCCTTTCAGCTTCGCGCTGCACTCGTTGAAGGAGTTCGCCGTGCCGCAGTCACCCCGTTCCGGTCGAGAAGGCGATGTGCTGGCGGTGGTCAGCCAGAGCGGGCCGACGGTCTCGTTCTTCGACGCCGCCTCGGACCGGCACCTCGGAACGACGGAGGTCCCCGCCGAACCGCACGAGGTGTGCTTCGACCCCACCCAGCGCCTGCTGTGGTGCACCACGACGTACCAGTCGGGCTACTACCACGCGAACGGCGGCCGCCGCACCGAGCTGACCGTCCTCGACCCCGACACCCGCCGCATCGTCGAGGTCGTCGACCTTGCGCCGGAACACGGCCCGCACGGACTGGCGTTGGACGCCGCACGCGGCCGCCTCTACGTCAGCGTGGAAGGCTCGGCGGACCGGCCCGGCGGCGTCGTGGTCGTCGACACCGGTACCCGCCGGCCGCTGGGCCGGATCGACACGGACGCGCCCGGCCCGCACTGGTTCGCCATCGACCCCGCCGGCCGGACGGGCTACGCCACCAACAAGGAGGCGCCGTTCGTCTCGGTCGTCGACCTCGAACGGGGAGTCCTCACCGCGAAGGTCGAGGTGCCGGGCAGTGAGGGACTGGCCGTCTCCGGCGACGGCGCGCACGTCTTCGTCGCCTCCCCCTACGCCGGCTCCTTCTTCACCGATGCCGAGGAGCGACCGGCCACCGGCATCCGGGTCGTCGAGGCCCGGACGGCGTCCGTCGTCGACGCCCTGCCCACCGAGGACGTCGTCCTGCCGGTGCACCTGACCTCGACGGGCAAGCTGCTCGCCGGCGAGGTGCGGATGACGCCCGACCCCGGGTCGCAGCTCGGCCGGCAGGCGCCGGGGCGCCTGACGGTGTTCTCCGCCGGCACCCGGAAGCCGCTGGGCGAGGTCGAAGTCGGGCTCTGCCCGCTGACCCTCACCTCCTCGCCCGACGGTCGGCTGGCCTACGTGTCCTGCGTCGTCTCGTCCACGGTCGACGTCATCGACCTGGAGACGTTGGAGCGGCTGGCGCGCTTGGACCTCGCCAAGCGCGCCGCGCCCGGTGCCCACGGCCTGGCGTACGTACCGCGCCCGGCCTGACTCCCGCCCGCGGGGCCCTGCGGGTGCAGGGTGCCGGGTGCCGGGCGTGGGGGAGCTCGGGCGGGCGTCCCCGGACGGACCTCCCGATTGGGATACCAAAATCCGAAATGCGGAGGTCGAAGCGGCCCCGATCGTCTCATCCATCCTTCCAGAACCGCTCATAGCTCTTGTCCGTCGTCTTCAATTTGGTATACCAATTGGCCGATCGATGAACGCAGAGCCTTGAGGAGACCGCCATGTGCGTCGAGTCCGTCCCGCCCCCGCCCAGCCGGGTCACGCGTCGCGGTGTCCTCGCCGGAGCCGCCGCCCTGGCCGGCACCGCCGCCCTGACGGCGGCTCCGGGGGCCGCCGCGGCGCCGGCACGGGGAGCCACCGACGCGCCGGCGCCGGGCGCGCCCCGCACCGGCGACCTGGTCGTCGAGGGCGGCACCCTGCTGGACCCGGCCACCGGCGAGGTCACGGAGGACGCCGTCGTCGTGATCCGCGACGGCGTGGTACGCGCCGCCGGTGCCCGGGCCCGGACCGCCGTCCCGGCCGGCGCCCCCCGCCTCGACGCCCACGGCCGGTGGGTGCTGCCCGGCCTGATCGACGCGCACATCCACCTCAACACCGCCACCGAGGCCCTGGACGCGGTCCGCAAGGGCGCCACCAGCGCCCGCAGCGGCTCCACCAACTTCTACCAGGACATCGCCGTACGGGAGTTGGCCCGCCAGGCACCGGAACGAGCCCCCCGGCTGCGCGCCGCGGGCGTCTTCGTCACCCCCGATCTCGGGGACACGGTGCTCGCCGACCCGGACCTCACCCCACTCGCCCGGCTGAAGGAGGGCGTCCGCTCGGCCGAGGCGCTGCGCCGGGTCGTCCAGGTGAACCTCGCCCGCGGCGCCGACGTCATCAAGACCCGGGTGAACGAGCGGGCCGGCCTGCCGGAGCAGGACCCGTTGGCGCAGGTCTACTCGTACGAGCAGCTCTCCGAGGTGGTGGCGGCGGCCCGGCGCGGCGGGCGGGGAGTGCTGTGCCACAGCTACAGCGAGCGCGGTTGTGACGACGCGGTGCGGGCCGGGATCCGGTCCCTGGAGCACGGGGTGTTCGTCGCCGAGCGGACCCTGCACGCCATGCGGCGCCGGGGCACGTACTTCACCCCGACCCTGACCGCGATCGCCGGCCTCGCCGAGGAGTCCGACCCGGTGCTCGCCGAGCGCGGCCGGGCGTACCTGCCGGTGCTCAAGGAGGCCGTGCGGGCCGCGCACGAACTCGGCGTTCCGCTGGCGGCAGGCACGGACTCGTCCGGCGGCTCGGTCGAACCCATCGGCCGGGAAGTGGAGTTGATGCACGCGGCCGGGCTGACGGCGCTGGACGCGCTCCGCACGGCGACCACCCAGGCGGCCCGACTGCTCGGCCTGGAGCGGACGGCGGGCCGCCTGGCACCGGGCTTCGCGGGCGACGTGCTGGTGGTCTCCGGGGACCCGCTCGCCGACGTTTCCGTGCTCGCCCAGCCGGTGCGCGTGGTGCGCGCCGGCCTGCCGCTCGCGCGGTGATCCGCTCCCGGCACCGTCAGCCCCGCCCCGTGGTCACCCGCCCGGCACCGGCCGGTGCCCGGCGCGGGTGCCCGGACCCGTCGACTCCGCACCAGGTAAGGCCATGAACGCCCACCCGATACCGACCACCGCCCCCGTGCAGCCGCCGCCCGCGCATCCACGGCGGTGGTGGGCGCTGGGCGTGCTCGGGCTGGCGCAGTTGATGATCCTGCTGGACAGCACCATCGTCAGCGTGGCGATGCCGTCGCTCCAGACGGAGCTGCGGATGGCCGACGGCGACCGCCCGTGGGTGGTGACCTCCTACACCGTCGCCTTCGGCGGACTGCTGCTGCTCGCCGGGCGCATCGCCGACCACGCCGGCCGTACCCGGGTGTTCGTCGCCGGACTGGTCGGTTTCGCGGCCGCCTCCGCCGGCGCGGGCGTGGCGCCCACGGCCCAGGCGCTGTTCGCCGCGCGTGCCGTGCAGGGCGCGTTCGCCGCGCTGCTCGCCGCGTCGGCCCTGGCCCTGGTCGCCACGGGCTTCCCCGATCCCGCGGAGCGCCGCCGGGCGATCGCCGTCTTCGGTGCGCTGGGCGGCGCCGGGGCGTCGCTGGGCGTGGTCCTGGGCGGGCTGCTCACCCAGGGGTTCGGATGGCGCTGGTGCCTGTGGGTCAACGTGCCGATCGCGCTCCTGGCGCTGCTCGGTGCGGCGTGGATGCCGCGCGACCGCTCGCCGCGGGTCCACGGCCGCATCGACGTCAGCGGGGCCGTTCTGGGCTGCGGCGGGGTGACGGTCGTGGTCTACGGCTGCAGCCGGGCCGAGGCGGACGGCTGGACGGCCCCGCTGGTGCTGGGCGCGTTGCTCGGCGGCGCCGCACTGCTCGCGGCGTTCGCGGTGCGGCAGACCCGTGCCGCGGTGCCGCTGCTGCCGCCGCGACTGGTCCGCGACCGTGGCCGGGTCGCGGCGCTGCTGGCCGGGGGCGCGCTGATGATGGCCCAACTGTCGGTCTCGCTGTTCCTCACGTACTACCTGCAGACCGTGCTGGGTTGGTCGGCCGTCGCCGCCGGCCTCGGGTTCCTGCCGATCAGCATCGTGACGACGGCGACCGCCACCCAGCTCGGCACCCGGCTGCTGCCCCGCTTCGGGCCGCGCGTGATGATGACGGCCGGGCTGTGCATCGCCGCCGGGGGACTCTTCCAGCTCACCCTCCTGGGGCCGGACTCCGGGTACGCGACCCGCGTCCTGCCCGCGCTCGCCACCTTCGCCGTGGGCCTGGGCGGCAGCTTCCTGGCCATCATGAACGCCGCCACCTCCGGGGTGCCCGCACAGCACTCCGGGATCGCCTCCGCCGTCGTCAACTCCGCCCAGCAGGTGGGGGGTTCCATCGGATCGGCCGTGTTCAACACGGTCGCCGCGAGCACGGCCGCGGCCTTCCACGGCGGTGCGCGGGCGGCCACGCTGCACGGCTTCACCATCGCCGTCCGCTATCCCCTCGGCACCCTCCTGCTCGCGGCCGTCGTCACGGCCGCCCTCGCTCGCCCGCCGGCGCGGCCACGGCCTTCCTGACCAGGCGCGCACTGGCCTTCCCGGGAGCGGTGACGGGGCGCCCGACGCCACACCGACCGATGCGAGAATGGGGTCATGACAGGGTCTGGAGGGTTCGCGCCCGAGTCGGAGCGGGTCACCCGACAGCTGCGCGACGAGATCATCGACGGTGCCCGCACACCGGGCAGCAGGCTGGTCGAACGCGAACTCGCCGCGGAGCTGGGAGTGAGCCGCCTGCCGATCCGGGACGCCCTGAAGGCGCTGGTCACCGAGGGGCTGGTGACGCCGCGCCCGCGGACCTGGGCCGTGGTGCGGGAGTTCACGCCCACCGACCTCGCCGACCTCGACGAGGTGCGCTCCGCCCTGGAGACGCTGGCCTTCCGGCTCGCCGCCCAACGCCGCACCCGTGCCGGCCTGGCGCGACTGCGCGTGGACCTCGACGCGGAGCTGACCGCCGCGCGCCGCGGGGACGCCGTGACGGCCCGGCGCGCGGCGGCCGACTTCCACGAGACGGTGATCTCGCTGGCCGACAACGAGCTGCTGAACGAACTCGAACGCACCCTGCGGAGCCGGATGCGCTGGCTCCTGGCGCAGCACGACGACCTGATGGCCATGGCGAAGGAGCACGAGGCGCTCTACGCGGCGCTCGCCGACCGGGACGTCGCACGCGTCGAAGAGCTGGTCACGAAGCACTTGGAGAGCGGTCGCAGCGCGGCCGCCGCCCACCGGGAACCCCCCGGCGCCGGACCCGCGGACGACTGACGGCGGATCGACCGGGCCCGGTGCTGTACGCCGCGTTCGGCGACGGCACCGCGGCGCACGCGTGCAGCAGGGCCGCCGGCGTCGCCGAGGCGTGCCTGACCGCCGTGTCGTTCGGGCGCCTGTTGCCGAGCCCCGTACCGGCCCGGGTGCTGCGCGCCGGCCGCACCACCCCACCCCACCCTCCACTCCATGGCCGAGAAGTGAGGCAGGGCGGTGCCGCTGACGCTCCTTCGGCCGGCGGCGGTCGGGAGAAGTGGGGGGCGATGGTCGAGGCCGAACGGATGAGAGGTTAGGCTTACCTAAGCCGTCTTGGGGGTGGGGTTCCTTCTCTCTCCGTCCGGACCGATCGTCACCACAGGCACGCGGGCTCCGCTTCGTGCTGCCTCGAAGCAAAGGACTTGGCATGGCCATCGCTACGCGCCGCGCACCGCGCCGCCTCTTCGCCGCCTCGGCAGCGGCCTCGTTGCTGTTGCTCGTCAGCGCCTGCGGTGGCGGGGACAAGAGCGACGCCGCCGCTTCCGACGGCTCGCACGGCGCCTTCCCGGTGTCCATCAAGAGCGCGCTGGGCACCGCCAAGATCGACAAGGAGCCCAAGCGGATCGTCACCCTCGGCCAGGGGTCGGCCGAGACCGCCATCGCCCTCGGCCACACGCCGGTCGGCGTGGAGGAGTACCCCTGGGGCAGCGACAAGTCCGGCTACCTGCCCTGGATCAAGGACGCGGTGAAGAAGGCCGGCGACCCGCTGCCCAAGCAGTTCAAGGGCGGTGACCAGCTCGACATCGAGGCGATCACCGAACTCGCCCCGGACCTGATCCTGGCGCCCTGGTCGGGCATCACGGCCAAGCAGTACGACCTGCTGAAGGACATCGCGCCGACGGTCGCCTACCCTGACAAGGCGTGGAGCACCGACTGGGACCAGCAGATCAACATCATCGCCAAGTCCCTCGGCCAGCCGGCGAAGGGCACCGGGCTCATCAAGGACATCAAGAAGGAGCTCGCCGACGCCGCGGCCACCCGGCCGAACTACAAGAACGTCTCGTTCTCCTACGTCTACACCTCCGGCCCCGGCACGTTGGGCGTGTTCAAGCCCACCGAGCAGCGGGTGGAGATGGTGAAGTCCCTGGGGCTCAAGGTCGACCCGGTGGTCAACACCTTCAAGGAGACCGAGGGCACCGACTCGTCGCTGATCGGCCTGGAGAACGCCGACAAGCTCAACAAGAGCGACGTGCTCTTCACCTTCTACTCCGACGCCAAGACCCGCAGCGAGATCGAGAAGCAGCCGCTGTACGGTGCCATGCCCGCCATCAAGAAGGGCGCCGTCGTGGCGAGTTCGGACAACTCCTTCGTCACCGCCTCCTCCATGATCAACCCGCTCACCGTCCCGTACAGCATCAAGCGCTACCTGCCGCTCATCGACGACGCGGTCAAGAAGGCCGGTAAGTAACCCCACGGGACGTCTGGACCCATGACCTCGACCATCGACACCGAGGAGCCGCGGACGCGCGTGCGCCGGCCCGTCCGGCGCACCGCCGTCGTCCTGCTGCCGGCCCTGGCCGCCCTCGTCCTCGCCTGCGTCGCCAGCATCATGTTCGGCAGCAAGACCCTGGCCCCGGACCAGGTCTGGGCCGCCGTCACCGGCCACGCCGACGCCTACACCACCACCGTCGTCCAGAGCCGCTACCCGCGGACCGCCCTGGGCCTCGTGGTCGGCCTCGGCCTCGCCGTGGCCGGCGTCCTGATGCAGGCGGTGACCCGCAACCCGCTCGCCGAACCCGGCCTGTTGGGCGTCAACACCGGAGCCGCGGCGAGCGTGGTGGCCGCCACCGCCTTCGCCGGCGCCTCCGGGCAGACCCAGACCCTGCTGTGGGCCCTGCCGGGCGCCCTGCTGGCCGGCCTGTTCGTCTACGTCATCGGCGCCCTCGGCAGCGGACTCAGCCCGGTCCGCCTGGTGCTGGGCGGCGCGGTGCTCACCGCCGTGCTGAGCGCCTTCATCCAGGCCGTCACCCTCAGCCGTCCGCAGGTGTTCGACAGCTACCGCTACTGGGTCGTCGGCGCCCTCGGCGGACACGACTGGGACGCCGTACGGGCCGTACTGCCGCTGGCCGCCGCCGGATTCGCGCTCGCCCTGCTCCTGGGCCGCAGCCTGAACGCGGTCGCGCTGGGCGAGGACTCCGCGACGGCCCTCGGCGCCCGCCCGGAACGGGTGAAGGCGATCGCGCTGCTGACGGCCACGGTGCTGAGCGCCGCCGCCACCGCGGCGGCCGGGCCGATCGCCTTCGTCGGACTCGCCGTCCCGCACCTGGCCCGCACCCTGCTCGGAGCCGACCTGCGGCGACAGGTCGTGCTGAGCGCCCTGCTCGGCCCCACCCTGCTGCTCACGGCCGACGTCATCGGGCGACTCGTGGTCCGCCCGCAGGAGTTGATGGTCGGCGTCGTCACGGCCTTCGCAGGTGCCCCCGCCCTTCTGATCGCCGTTCGCAGGATGCGAGCCACCTCATGACGCCTTCCTCCACCACCTCCCCCTCGGCGGTCCGCCGGCCGGGCAACCGGAAGATCCTCCTCAAGGCCGGACCCGCGATCGCCCTGCGGGTCCCGGTCCGGATGGTCTGGGTCGGCGCGGTCCTGCTCGTGGGGGTGCTCGTGGCCTGCACCGCCACCCTCACCGTGGGCCGCCTGGGCATCGCCCTGCCGGACCTGCCCGCGGCGCTGACCGGCCACGCGGTCGGCGTCGACGGCTTCGTCCTGGACCGGTTGCGCGGACCGCGGCTGACGGTGGCGGTCGCCGCCGGTGCCGCCTTCGGGCTGTCCGGGGCACTGTTCCAGTCGGTGACCCGCAATCCGCTGGGCAGCCCGGACGTCATCGGCCTCGGCCCGGGCGCCGGCGCGGGCGCGGCGCTGGTCGCCCTGCTCTTCCCGGGCGCACCGGTCGCCCTGGGGGCGCTCGGCGGGGCGGTGGCGGCCATGGCGCTGGTCTACGTGTCGACCGGCACCGGCTTCCGCAACCCCAGCCGCCTGGTCATCGCCGGCATCGGCGTCTCCGCCATGGCGACCGCCTTCATCCAGTACATCGTCTACGCCATCGCCCGCGACCAGGCCACCGTGCTCAGCTCCTACCTCAACGGCAGCCTGACCGCCCGGTCCTGGGGCGACGCGGCCACCATCGGCGCGGTGCTCCTGGTCTGCGCCCCGTGCGCCGCACTGCTGTCCCGGCCCCTGGGCCTGAGCGAGATGGGACAGACCACGGCGGCCGCGCTCGGCGCACGGCCGGAACGCGCCTTCACCGGCGCCGTGCTGCTGACCATCGTGCTGTCCGCCGGTGCGGTCTCGGCCGCCGGCCCGATCTCCTTCATCGCGCTCACCGCACCGCAGATCGTCAAGCGACTGACCCGCGGCAGCGGCCCGCACCTGGCCCTGTCCGCACTGTCGGGCGCCCTGCTGCTCGTCCTCGCCGACCTGGCGGCGCAGAACGCCCCGCTCTTCGACAAACTCCCCGTCGGCATCTGGACGATGGCCCTGGGCGGCGCCTATCTCGGGTACCTGCTCCTGCGGGAGTGGCGCCGCGGCGCCCTGTGAGGCGACGGGCGTCGACGGGCCCCGCCCCGGGCCCGGGCCGCTGACCCACCGGCGCGCCCCTCCCCACCCGCGCCGCCCGGGCCCACCGCGCGGGGGGAGGGAAACCGGTCGCAGGGCGGCGCGACCGGTTGTTAGCTTGCCTCCGTGGACCTCTTCTCCCGCGCCTGGACGGCGTTGCGCACGGCGGTCGCCGAACTCCCCGACGAGGACTTCGCCCGGCCCTCCGGCTGTACCGGCTGGCTCGTCCGGGACCTCGTGAGCCACCTGATCACCGACGCCCAGGACGTCCTGATCACCCTCGTGACCCCCGCCGACACCGCACCCACCCGCACCGCGGTCACCTACTGGGACGTCACCGACACACCGCCGACCGGCGACGACCCCCTCGACGCCCTGACGGTCCGTCTGGCCGCCGCCTACGAGGAGCCGCGGCTGCTGAGGTTCCACCTCGACGACGTGGGCTCCGCCGCCGGCCGCGCCGCCGCGCTCGCCGACCCGGACCTCCGGGTCGGCACCCGCGGCGAGGTACTCACCGCCGCCGACTACCTCGCCACGTACGTCCTGGAATGGACCCTGCACCACCTCGACCTGATCGCCCACCTCCCGGCCGCGGCGCCGCCGCCGGCCGAGAGCCTCGCCCGGGCCCGCGAACTGCTGGAGGCGATCGCCGGTACGGCCTTCCCGGCCTCCTTCTCCGACGCGGACGCCCTCCTGGTCGGCACCGGCCGGCGCGCCCCGACCGACGCCCAACGGGCCGCACTGGCCGCAGCCGGCGGCCCGGCCGTGCGGCTCCCCCTCGTCCTCGGCTGAACCCCGGCCACCACGTCAGCTCCCCGGCCCGCCCGCCGGCGGGTCCTGGATGCCGGCGGGCCGGACTTCGGTGTGGGCCGTCAGACGCACCGGATCGTGATCGCCGTCCTGGCACTCGGCCCACTCCCAGTAGTGCGGACCGGGCCCGGTCCGGGCGTACCCCAGGAAGGTGAGCGCTTCGCCGCGGACCTTCAGCGACGGCGCCTCGGGGCCCGGGCAGTTCGGCCTCGGGCGCGGGCAGTGCGGACTCCGGGGCGGAAGTTTCAGCGTTCACGGGTTCTCCTCAGCTACGAGCGGCGTCGGACGTGCCCGTCCGGCCGTGAGCGTGGCCTGTGGCCGGTGAGCGTGCCCCGCCACGGACCGTGAACCAGGCACCACCCGTTCCGGCGTCCCGGATGAGGCGGTCGGGTGGTCGTCCCCGCACGTCAGCCAGGTCCGAGCGGATGGGGCGGCCGGGTCCGGGAAGCGGACGACCGGCGACGACGCCCGTCCGGAGCGGGCGGCGGGGCACCTCCACGGGCGGCTCCGCGACGTCCCGCCGAGCCGTTGGGAACATTCGGTGGCGTGACGCTCCGTTAGCCGGGTACGGGCTCAGCAGGACGGGGCGGGTCCACGGCGGCGGTCAACCTCCCGGACCCGCCCCGGCCTGACGGAACCACGCGAGAAAGGACCCCTCCACCATGAACGACATCAGCATCTGGGCCTACCCGACGGACATCGGCCACGAGGGCCACCCGGTGCTGACGGGGTACGGCGTGGAGACGCCGGACGGGAAGCTCGGGCAGGTGCAACGCCAGATGGACACGCCAGGACGGCAGCACCTCGTGGTCGACACCGCGGTCTGGGTCTTCGGCAAGAGCGTGCTGATCCCCGCGGGCATCGTGCGGGCCATCGACCCGGCCACCAAGACGGTCACGGTCACCCGCACCAAGGACGAGGTCAAGGCCGCGCCCCGCTTCACCGTGGACAGCCAGACCACCGACGCGCGCTACCTCGCCGACGTCGGCGCCTACTACGCCGGTCTCGGGGAGCCGGCCCTCCTGATGTGAGGCCGCCCGGCGCGGTCGCTCCCGTCGAACGCCCCCAACGGCGCACGTGGTTGACTACGCCGCATGGACCTCCAGCGAGCGTTCGCCCCGGGCGCCGGCGCAGCCGCCGGTGGCACGTCGGCGCAGTCCGGCCGGGCCCCGGCGACACCGGCCGGCGCACCCCCTCTCGACCCCGAACTGGCCGTGGCACTCGCGGCGTTGGGTGAGGCGGCGCGGCAGCCGTTCACGCCGGCGAACCTCGCGTCGCGACAGGCACGGGACGCGGCGGCCCGCCCCCGGCCGACGGTCCGGGACCTCCAGGCCGACGGCCGCTTCGAGGTGGCGGAACTGCGCGTTCCGGGAGTCGCGGGCGCGCCGGACGTCACGCTGGTGAGCGCACGACCCGCCGACAGCACCGGGCCCCTGCCGCTCCTGTACTACCTGCACGGCGGCGGCCTGCTCATGGGCAGCGCGTGGTCCGTGCTGCCCCGGCTGTTGCGCGACTGGGGTCACCCCCTGGAGATGGCCGTCATCTCCGTCGAGTACCGGCTGGCGCCGGGCACGCGATACCCGGGAGCGGTGGAGGACGGCTACGCCGGACTCGTCTGGATCGCCGCCCACGCGGCCGAATGGGGCGTCGATCCGGACCGCATCGTCCTCGGGGGGAAGAGCGCCGGCGGCGGACTCGCCGCGGCGCTCGCCCTCCTCACCCGGGACCGCGGCGGCCCCACCCCGATCGGGCAACTGCTGCTGTCCCCGATGCTCGACGACCGCAACGACACCTTCTCCAGTCACCAGATGGCCGGCCACGACACCTGGGACCGCACCTCCAACGCCACCGCCTGGCAGGCACTGCTGGGGGACCGCCACGGGGCCGACGACGTGCCGCCCTACGCGGCTCCCGCCCGCGCCACGGACCTGTCCGGACTGCCCCCGGCCTACCTGGAGGTCGGATCGGCCGAGACCTTCCGGGACGAGGGCGTCGCCTACGCCGACGCGCTCTGGCGGGCCGGCGGTCAGGCCGAACTGCACGTCTGGCCCGGCGCCTGCCACGGCTTCGACACCTTCGCCCCCGGCGCGGCCCTGAGCCGGCACGCCCTGGAAGCCCGCACCCGCTGGCTCCGGCGCCTCCTCGCCCCGCCCGGCGCGGACGGCCGGCCCGGCCGCTGAGCGGGCTGCCGGGACCTCCGGGTCAGGCGGCGGCCTGCGTCGGCAGGGCGGCGTGCCGCCGGAATTCGGCGGCGTTGTGGGCCGAGAAGATCCGGACCCGGTCGCCGTGGTCGCGGGCCAGTTCGCGCAGCCGCTGTTGGTTGTGCAGCCGCGCCCGCTTCTCGGTCTGCATCATCGACTCGAACACCGCGAGGCCGGGCGGGCAGTGCGGTCGGGCGGGGTCGAGCTGGCCGGGGTGGAAGTAGGCGTCGCCGGCGTGCAGGAGCCAGCCGTCCCCGGTGTCGACGGCGACCCCGGCGTGGCCCCGGGTGTGTCCGGCGAGTGGGACGAGCAGGATCTCCGGCGGCAGACCGTCGAGTTCACGGACCGCGTCGAACCCCCACCACGGCTCGCCCAACCCCTCGTACGGTGCCCACGTCGGGCGGTGGGCGAACTGGGCCGTGCGGTAGCGGTTGCGCTCGCGCACGGAGCGGGGGCTTTCGGCCGCGCGCAGCTCCTCGGCGTAGAGGTGCACGGTGGCCTGGGGGAAGTCCACCAGGCCGCCGGCGTGGTCGAGGTCGAGGTGGGTGAGGACGACGTGCCGCACGTCGGCCGGGTCGTAACCCAGCCGCGCTATCTGCCGGACGACGGGCTCCTCGGCGTCGAGGAGCGGGTTGGTCAGGTGCACGAACCGTCGGCCGAGCCACTCCTCGGGGCGGCGGTTGGCCTGGGCGCCGATGCCGGTCTCGACGAGGACCAGGCCCGCGTCGGTCTCCAGCAGCAGGCAGTGGCAGACCATCTCGGCCCTGCGGAACAGCCCCGGCTCGCCGTCGACGAGCCGCCCGCCGATCGGGCGGAGGGTGCCGGCGTTCAGGTGGTGGACGCGCATCGGGGGAACTCCTTGGCGAGGGTGGTGCGCAGGTGGTCGGCGACCGCGCGCAGCGGGGCGGTGTCGTGACGGGCCTTCGCCAGCAGCAAGGCGCCCTCGATGGAGGCGAGCACGACGGTTGCCAGGGCGTCCGCCCGGTCGGCGGCCAGTCCCTGCTCGGTGAAGAAGTCGGCGAGCAGCGTGCGCCAGGAGTCGTAGCCCTCGGCGCAGGCCAGGCGGATGGGTTCGCTGTCCGCCGCGGCGTCCAGCGTGACGGCTGCGAGCGGGCAGCCGCGTTGGAAGGCGGAGGCGGTCAGCAGACCGATCAGGAGGTCCATGACGGCGTCCACCGCGCTCGCCGGGTCCGGGGCCCCGGCGACGGTCTCGCCGAGGACGTCGCGCAGGTCGCCGCCCGACATCCGGAGTGCCTCGGCGGCCAGTTGCTCCTTGCCGCCGGGGAAGTGGAAGTACAGGGAGCCCTTCGGCGCACCGCTCGCGGTGACGACCTGGTTGAGCCCGGTGGCGTGGTAGCCCTGCGTGTGGAAGAGCTCGGCGGCGGACTCAAGGATCCGTCGCCGACTGTCAGTTCGTCGAGCCATGGTCGTCACGCTAGCCCAACTATGACGACTGGTCTAGTTAATTGAGGATCGGTGAGCGGGGGGAGTGCCGGCCACGCGGCGTTGTCGCGGCGGGCGGCGTTTCTGGAGCGGATCGTGGCCGCGGTGCACGCGACGGGCGTCGTCAAAAACTCTTCCGCGCAACGCGCTTGGCGTCCGCCGAGGGGTGGGTGGGGTGGTCGCCCCCTCGTGACGCAGGGGAGCCGGCCGGGCGCTGCGTGCGAGCTGCCTCACGGAAAACGCCAGTCACCTGCACACCGCATACACACAGGCGGGAGCTGTTGCCTGACTATGACAAAGCCGGCTTGACAGTGACTGTCATCGCCCAAGTAGGTTCATTGTGAACTGAATTCCCACTACGTGCCGGCGTCCCCTCGCCGGCTGGAGGAACGCCCCATGGGTTCCCACGCACGCCCCAACCGCATACACCGCACCGGAGTCCGGATCGCGATGGTCGCACTCGTCGGTGCCGCCCTCCCGATCACCGCCGGTGGCCTGGCCCAGGCGGCCACCCCAGGTGCCACGCACTCCGCAGACGAGAACGGTCAGCAGGGCGGCACGGCCACCACGACGGCCGACCGGAACCAGGGCGCTGCGCAGCAGCTCCAGCCGTCCCAGGGCGGCCAGCACGCCGCGGGTGGCACGGGCGCCGTCGCACAGGACCCGAAGGACCAGGCCGCTCCCCAGATCAACGCCGACCACGCCTTCCTGCTGGACGCCCGCGACGGCAGCCAGGAGCGGGAGCTGTGGGCCGGGGCCAAGGCGGACGAGAGCGTCCCGATGGCCAGCACCACCAAGATCATGACGGCCATGGTGGTGCTCAAGCACCCCGAGTGGCTGGACCGGCAGATCACGGTGAAGCAGGAGTACCGCGACTACGTCCAGAAGGTCGGCGCCAGCACCGCCGACCTCCAGACCGGTGACACGCTGACCGCCAGGCAACTGCTGCACGCCATGCTGATCCCGTCCGGCGCGGACGCCGCGCGGGCCCTGGCCGACAACTTCGGCTCCGGGGACACCGAAGAGGCGCGGATCGCCGACTTCGTGAACCAGATGAACGCCGAGGCGCAACAACTGGGCATGACCTCGACGCACTTCGACGGCGTCGACGGCTTCTCGAACGGCAACAACCACAGCACCGCCCGCGACCTGGCCAAGCTCGGCCAGCGCGCGATGCTGCAGCCGGTGTTCGCCGACGTCGTGAAGAACAAGCAGTTCAAGACCGAGGCCCCGGCGGCCAACGGCCACACCCGGTACTACACCTGGGTCAACACCAACGAGCTGCTGACCACCTACGACGGCGCCCTGGGCGTCAAGACCGGCAGCGGCCCGGAGGACGGGTACTGCCTGGTCTTCGCCGCCAAGCGGGACAACCGGACACTGATCGGCGTGATCCTCAAGGACGACAAGGGCCGCTTCGGCGACGCCACCAAGATGCTCGACTGGGGCTTCGCCCACTGAGCGGCCGACCCACCCGGTGCCGAGTTGCGGCACCGGGTGCGGTCCGCCGGCCCCTGACCCGGCCTCACCGGGCCGGTGCCGGGCCGGTGTCCGGATGCCGGGCGGGGTGGTCGGGCGGGCGTCGTTCGTAGACGCTTATCCGCCGGCCCCGCTCGACGACGTCCGAACGGAGCGTGAAGCGTTCGGCCAGGACGCGCTGCTTGGTGAGGTCGCGGACCGAGGGGGACCGCTGGGGACCGGGGTCGGTGACCAGCACTATGCGCCGCGCGCCCAGCATGGCCCGCTCTATGGCCTGCGGCGCGGCCTCCACGCCCTTCAACGTGCCGGATTCCACCGGGCTCTGCGCCAGTGCGAGGTCCCGCAGGCCGGCGAACTCGCCGGGCGAGACGAGGGCGGTGTCGCGGTGTGCGGCGGGGACGTAGAGCACCCCGTCGGCGCTGCCGCGGACGCGGCCGACCGTGGTGGCCGCGGTGAGCACATCGTCCACCCGGCTGCCCACCGTGCGGAGGCGGAGTTCGAGGGGGAGGAGGACCAGGAGCGCCAGTGCGACGGTGGCCGGCAGCAGCACGCGGGCGGGTATGCGCAGGCGCGTGCCGAGCGTGCCGAGCAGCGCGCCGATGAGCAGGGCGAGCCCCACGTAGGTGAAGAGCACGTAGCGGGTCAGGTAGAGGGGTTGGACCAGGGAGACCAGGGCCAGCGACAATTGCGGCACCGCGCAGAGCGGGAGGGCGACGGCCGCCAGCGACACTCCCGGGCCCGGCCCGTCGTGATGTGCGCCGCCCGCCGGACCGCCGCGCGACAGACGGGCGCAGAGGGCCGCGAACGCGATGATGCCCGACATGCCGAGGACGGTCGACCAACCGAGCGGCGCGATCCAGGAGACCAGGGCGACCTGAGTGCGACTGGTGAGGATGACCGGCAGGGTGCCGACCACGGCTCCGGCGGCGGCCAGTCCCCAGCGCGCCCACTGGGCCCGGCCCGGGCGGACGCACACCAGGGTGACGCCGTGCGCGACCACGGCGAGCAGCGAGAACCAATGGAGCCAGCCGGCGAACAGCGCCGTCCCGGCGTACCACGTCCAACGCCAACTGCCCTTCCGCGCCAGGATCTCCACGAAGAGCCAGGTCTCCAGGACCACGAGGGCGAGGACCAGGGCGTACGAACGGCCCTCCTGTGCCTGTTCCTGAACGGCCGGCACGACGGCCAGGGCGAGCCCCGCCCCCATGCCGGCCCGGTGTCCGGCGAGCCGGGTGCCGAGCAGTCCCGTCAGCCCGCACGCGGTGGCGGCGGCCAGTACCGAAGGCAGCCGCAGGGTGAGGAGACTGTCGCCGAACAGGGCGAACACGCCGTGCATCAGGGCGTAGTAGAGGCCGTGGACGACGTCCGCCTGGCCGACCATGTGCGCCAACTCGCCCAGGGAACGGTGTGCGGCCTGCCAGGTCGCGGCCTCGTCGCGCCACATGCTGTGCTCGCGCGTGATGCCCCACAGCCCGAGTCCGAGCGCGAGGAGGCTCGGCACGCCGAACCCGGACAACTTGCCGTGTCGCACTGTTCCCCCAGGATCGCCGTGGCGCCAGGCGCCGCCGCCCTGTGCCCACAGGGTTCGAAGGGCGGGATGGAGCGCCACGCTAACAAGCGGGTGGGGAGATCCTGCGCTGTCCACCGCGAACGGGTGCAAATGGTGCGGCGCCCGCGAGGGATGTGGCCGGCCGGACCGGTGCCCGGCACTCGTCGGCGGAGTGGGATCCGGCGGGCGCGCCCCGGGCCGCACTCCGCCGACGTGCGGTTCAGCAGGTGACGGTGCCCCTGCGCAGCGCGTGGCCGTCGTCGTTGCTGTCGTCGGCCCAGTACACCGGCTTGGTGCCGTTCACGCACGCGTCGGCGCCGGCCACGGAGAAGCCCTCGTTGTTGTAGTCGGGCATGCCGCTCGGGCGGTCGTAGACGGCCGTGGTGGCGAACGCGCCGGACGCGTCGACCTTCATGGTCCGGTGCTGACCGTTGCAGGTGTCGTCGCAGACCACCCACAGGCGTGCGGCCTGCGGCTCCCACTGGAGTTCCATCACGCCGGTCATGCCGCTGTCGAGAGTGGCGACGCGGGTGTACGCGCCGGAGTCCTGGAGCACGTACCCGTGGACCGTGCCGGTGCCTTCGACGCCGACGAAGAAGACGCCGCCGGTGTGGCTGCCGTACCGCTTGGGGTCGTAGGCCGATCCGGTCGAGCCGTCCTTGAAGCCGGACGAGGTCAGGTAGGCGTCGGGGACCCAGGTGATGCCCTCGAAGCCGAGGTTGGCGCCGACCGGCGGCAGGTCGGCAGTGAGGTTCCACTCCTTGGCGGCCGTCAGCGTCGCACCGGAACCGCCGGCGTCGTACTTGAGCACGGACAGGCGGCTGGTCCCGGACGCGTCGCCGTTGCGCTCGCTCGCGACGAAGACGCCGCCCGCGGACCCGGCGCCGGTGAGCGTGACGCCCTCGCTGTCCGGACTGCCGGAACCGCCGGGGAAGCGGAGCGTCTTGCCGGACCTCCACCCGTTCGCGGTGTCCGGCTGCCAGCCACCGGAGCCGTCCGGGACCAGGCGCCAGAGCGTGCCGGAGTTCTGTGCGCCCCACATGACGCCGCCCTCCTGGTACAGGCCGCTGAGGTCCTCGCCGAAGACGTTGGCGGCGTCGGCGGTGGTGACGGAGCCGCCGCCGGGCCATGCCGTCGGTGCGGGGCCGCCGTTGCCGCCGCAGTCGTTCGCCGCGCCCAGGGTCAGCTTGGCCGCGCCGAACGCGCCGGTGCCGTCGGGGCAGCGGGACCAGGAGGGGGCGGAGTGACTGCGCCAGCCGAAGCCGTCGACCAGGGTGGTGCCGTCGGGGAGGTAGAGGCGCGCCTGGTCGTTGGAGCCCAGGCCGAACGCCGCGTGCACGTCGAAGGCCCGGAACGCGCCGGGGGCCAGGGTCGTGCCGGACGCGATCGGGTACGCGGAGCCGTCGTTGTCGTCCTTGAGGATCCAGCCCGAGAGGTCGACGGCGGCGGAGCCCTTGTTGTACAGCTCGATCGAGTCGTCGACGTCGCCGGTGGTCACCACCTCGTTGATGCGGATGTCGTCCGCGGTGGCCGCATGGGCCGAGGGCGGTGCCAGCAGGGTGGCGGCGACCAGTGCGGGGCCGGTGAGGGCGGCGCAGCGGAAGGCGAGGCGTCGCCGCCATCGGGAAGCGCGTACTCCGAGCACGATGTCCGTCCTCAAGGGCGTGGTGACAGGGTGACAGAAGAGTTCCGACCGGGCCCGAACTCCCGCCTGCCGGTGGGGGATCGCCCGGTGAACGCCAGCCTAATTGCCGGGCGGCAGGGGCGCGCCCCCTCAGGTCACGGTGGCTGCGGACCGGTGTCCGAGCGCGGCGCGTATGGGCATAGGCACGCCAAAAATCATGGGGGGTTGTCTTGTCGTCTTCGGGGGTGCGTGCCTCAATTGGCTCCCCCTCACAAAGGCGGTCTCCCATGAGACACGGCAAGCTCGGCATCGCCTCCTTACTCGGCGTCGGCATCGCCCTCGCGGGCACCCTCGCGATGGCGCCGGCCTCCGCCGCGGTGACGCCGGACACCGCGACCCTCTCCTTCGACTGCGGTAGTTACGGCTCCGGTTCGGCCACGCTCACCGCCACCCAGAGCGGCACCGACGCCACCATCAGCGTGTCCACGTCGGCGATCACCTCGCCCCTCGACATCGGCGCGAACTCGGTCTCCTCGGAGCTCACGCTGACCAAGAACGGTTCGGACACCGTGGTGTTCAGCGGCAGTTCCAACCCGGCGATCCCGGCCGGCGGTGCGGTCTCCACCGGCCCGCTCACCGGCACCGTCGCCACGGGCGACCAACTGGAAGGCTCCTCCCTCCAGGTGGTGGTGTTCGGCATCACCGCGACCTGCAAGGCCACCTCGCCCCAGTCCCCGGGGCCGTTCGTGTTCTGACGCCGGGAGGTGCGGCGCGCCCCCACGGCGTGCCGCACCGCGCACCGTGCCGCACGGGAACGGTCACCCGTGCGGCACCAACGTGCCCCGCTTGAGGTGCAGCACCTCGTCGCAGGCGTGCGCGACCTCCTTCGAGTGGGTCACCACGATCACGCACTTGCCGTCGTCGTGGGCCAGTCTCCGGAAGATCCGGACGATGTCGTCGGCCGTCTCGTGATCCAGGCTGCCGGTGGGTTCGTCCGCGAAGAGGACGTCCACCTCGCACGCCAGCGCCCGGGCGATGGCGACGCGCTGCTGTTGGCCGCCGGAGAGCTGCAGGGTGCGTCGGGTGCGGTCGGCCGGCTCGATGCCGAGCAGATCGAGCAGTTCGTGGGCGCGTCGCTTCCTCGGCACCCCCTTGACGCCGGTGATCTCCATGGCGGAGGTGACGTTCTGCACGGCGGTCATGTAGGTGAGCAGGTTCAGGGACTGGAACACGGTGGCCGCGTGCCGGTTGCGGTAGGCGCCCAGGCCCAGCTCCGCGATGTCGCGGCCCCGGAAGCGGACGCTGCCCGAGGTGGGCGAGTCCAGGCCACTGGCCAGGGACAGCAGCGTCGTCTTGCCGGATCCCGAGGGCCCGACGATCGCGTACATGCGGCCGGCCTCGAAGGCGTACGAGACGCCGGCCAGGACGGTGCGCCGCCGGTTGCCGGCTTGGTGGGTGCGGCTCAGGTCGGTGAGTTCCAGGACGGGGGTGGTCACGTCAGTCGCCCTTCGTGAGGATGTCGCGCGGGTTCAGGCGCAGCACGCGGGCGCCCGGAATGCAGGTCGCCAGGGCCGCGATGCCGAGGCCGGTGGCGCCGACCTTGGCGATGTCGGCGGGCCCGAGCCGGATCTCCATCGACGAGAGGGGCTCGACCTCGGGTCGGTCCTTCTTCGCCAGGCCGGTGGGGTCGCTGGGGTCGGGTTGGTTCGCCTCGTTCGCGGCCGCCTCGTTGGCGGCGGAGACCTCGCTGGCCAGGAGCCGGTCGCCGAGGGCGCGGGAGAGGAACTGGCTGCACGCGCCGGCGAGGCCGATCGCCAGCACCGCGCAGGCGACCACCTCCACCAGGTGTTGGCCGAGCAGCCTGGGCTTCTTCTCCCCGAGCGAGAGCAGGATGCCCAGTTCGCCGCGGCGCTCGCGCAGGGCGGAGGCGACGACGAGGGCGAGGATGACGGTGCCGCCGATCGCGACCAGCCACACCGTGACGCCGGCGAAGTCGGCGGTCCTGGTGATCGGGCCGACCAGGGTCCGGTACTGCTTGTCGTTGATCGACAGCGGGAAGAGGTCCAGGTCGGCGCCCGCGGCCGCGGCGTCCTTCTTGAGCCGGTCCAGGTCCTCGGGGGCGTCGAGGGTGAAGGTGGCCTGCTTGAGGACGCCGTCCTGGCCCGTGCCCTTGCCGAGGAGGACGCTGGCGCCGTCCGGCGTGGCGTAGAGCTGATTGGCCGGGTCCGCCATCGCGGGGACGTACGAACCGGTGTCCGCGACGTCGCTGCGGTAGATGCCGATGACCTTGAACTCGTGTTCCCGCTCGTCGGCCTTCTGGCCGGGTGGCGGCAACTCACCCACCCTGAGTTTCGCGGTGTCGCCCACCTTGAGGCCGTTCTCCTTGGCCAGGCGTTCCTCGACGACGATCTCGTCGCTCTTGCTGTCCGGTCCGATTCCGCGTCCGGACACCAACGTGGAGTCGCCGTTGCGGAAGGCGCCGACCGCGTTCAGGTCGCGAATGCCGTCCACCTTGAACAGGTCGGTGCCGAGCGAATCCTGACCGCGGGGCGGCGGAACCGGCTGGTAGAGCTTGGTGGATTTGGTGGGGAAGGCCCCGCTGTCCGTCGTGTAGTTGCACTGGCTGACCACCGACGACGCGCAGATCCGGTCGACCAGCGAACGGTGCAGATCACCGCGGGAACCGATCGTCCCGCCCCGGGCGCCGGCGGGATCGGTGCCGTTGTTCTTTCCCGAATTGAGCAGGGCGTTCACGTCGAGTTGCATGGTGGCGACGGCCCCCACGCTCTTCTTGGCGTGCTCGGCCGCACGGGCCGCCGCCGACTGGATCAGGAATCCGGACAGCACCAGGGTGCAGATCACGAAGAACAAACCGATCAACATCAACGTCTTGCCCGGATGGCCGGTGAGCCGCCACCAGGCCCGTTTGCAGAGATTCATGACCGGAACGCTAGGGAGCGCCCGATGTGAGCCCTGTTTGCGAAAAACCGCATTCCCCGATCCCTCATATACGGTTCACATGCGGCAGCTGATAGACGTGACGGGAACACCGGGAAAGGATCGGAATCCGTCACGGTCCGGCCCGTCGTTTTCACGGAATTCTCAGAAACTACGGAAAGGGCCGGCGCACATGCGGGTTCTGGTGGTCGAGGACGAGCAGTACATGGCGCGCGTCCTTCAGCTCGGACTGCGCCGCGAGTCCATCGCCGTCGACGTCGCGCACGACGGCGCCACGGCCCTGGAACGGGTCGCGGTCTACGACTACGACGCCGTGGTGCTCGACCGCGACCTGCCGGGGGTCCATGGCGACGAGGTCTGCCGCCGCATCGTCGCCATGGGCCTGGACTGCCGCATCCTGATGCTCACCGCCGCGGGCCGGCTCGGCGACAAGGTGGCGGGCCTCGGCCTGGGCGCGGACGACTACCTGGCCAAGCCCTTCGACTTCCCCGAACTCGTCGCCCGGCTACGGGCGTTGTACCGGCGCAGCCCCATGGCCCACCCGCCCGTCCTGACCTTCGCCGACCTCAGCTTCGACACCCATCGCCGCCGGGTGACCCGCGCCGGCGCCGAGGTCCGCCTCACGCCCAAGGAACTGGCCGTCCTGGAGCTGCTGATGCGTGCCGACGGCGGCGTGCTCAGTCCGGAGTACCTGCTCGACAAGGCATGGGACGCCCACACCGACCCGCTCACCAACGCCGTGCGCCTCGTGGTGCACACCCTGCGCAAGAAGCTCGGTGAGCCCCGCATCGTGCACACCGCGATCAGCGCGGGCTACTACCTGGGCGTCGCATGAGGTTCCGCCGGGTCCGCGGCCGGCCCCGCACGCTGAGCATCCACGCCCGGCTCTTCCTCGGCTTCGGCGGGGCACTGGCGGTCTGCTCGGCGCTGATGGTCGCCATCATCTACGTCGGCATCCGCTACCTGCCCACCTACGACCTCACGACGCCCGTCGACGTGCCGTCCCCGGCCTCGACCCCACCGCACGCGATCGGACCGCCACCCGACTCCCCACCGTCCACGACGCTCCGGGAGGGGCGGCGGATCGACACGTCCGGCCTGATCCGCAGCAAGGAGGACGTGTGGTCGACGGTCCTGGTGGTCTCCGTCAGCGGCGTGCTGCTCGTCCTGGCCGTCGGCCTCGGCGCGGGCTGGATCCTGTCGCGGCGCCTGCTCGCCCCCTTGCACACCATCAATCGGGCCGCGGCCAAGGCGGGCGAGGGCGACCTGTCGTACCGGATCAACGCCCAGGGCCCGGCGGACGAGTTGAGGGAACTGGCCGACACCTTCGACACCACACTGGGCCGCCTGGAGGAGTCCTTCGCCGCCCACCAACGGTTCGCCGCGAACGCCTCGCACGAACTGCTCACCCCGCTCGCCACGACGCGGGCCATCCTCCAGGTGGCCGCCGTCGACCCGTCGGCGGCGGAGCTCGCGGAACTGGTCCCCATGCTGCGGGAGACCAACGAACGCAACATCCGCGTGGTGCAGGAGCTGCTCCACCTCGCGGCGGCCGACCAGGCGGTCCCGGACGCCGAACCGGTGGACCTGGCCGAGGTCGCCGCACGGGCCGTCCACGCGGCGCGCACCGACCGCACGGCGCAGCCGACCGACGTCGCGCTCTCGTTCACCAGCGACACCCCCGACACTCCCGACACCCCCGACACTGGGGCGGCTCACCGCGTCAGCGGAAGCGCGACGCTGCTGCACCGACTCGTGGTGAACCTCGTCGACAACGCCCGCACCCACAACGTGCCCGGCGGCACCGTGCGGGTGCGCGTCGAGGCGCACGACGGCGAGGTCGTCCTGGAGGTCGCCAACACCGGCCCGGTGGTGGCCCCCGACCTCGTGGACCGCCTCTTCGAGCCGTTCTACCGGGCGAGTCCCCGGGTGGCCAGCGACCGCAGCGGCCACGGCCTGGGCCTGGCGATCGTCCGCTCCCTCGTGCGCGGCCACCACGGCACCGTCACGGCCCGGGCCCTGCCGACCGGCGGGCTGCTGGTGCGGGTCGCCCTGCCGCGGTGGCCGCGGCCCGGGGAGTGAACCGCGTCGCCGTGCCGGCCGCCCCGCAACGGCCCACACCGGCCCGCACCGGCCCGCGCGACGCCGCGCACCCGGGCCGGCGGCACCCGCCCGCTCCGTGACAGAACCGTGTCAGCGGCGTGTCAGGCCCGCCGGCCAGAGTGAGGGCCGTAAGCCCGCCACGAAAGGACCTGTGATGCGTCAGTCGGTGCCCGTTCCGCACGGCCTGCCCATGGACCGCGATGCCAACCCCTTCGACCCGCCCCGCGCGATCACCCGGCTGCGCGCGGCCCGCCCGGTCAGCCCGCTGGTCTTCCCCGACGGCCACGAGGGCTGGCTCGTCACCGGCTACGACGCGGTCCGCCAGCTCATGGCCGACACCCGGTTCAGCTCCCGTCTGGACCTCGGGGTGGTCCACGTGCCGTACGAGACCCCCGGCATGCCCGTCCCCACCGAACCGTCCCCGCAGATCCCCGGCGTGTTCATCGCCATGGACCCGCCGGACCACACCCGGCTGCGGCGCAGGCTCACCGGCGCCTTCACCGTCAAGCGCATGAAGCAGCTCGAAGAGCACATCGTCGAGGTCACCGAGCGGCAACTGGACGCGATGGCCCGTCTGGCCCCGCCGGTCGACCTGGTCCGGGAGTTCGCCCTGCCGGTGCCGTCGCTGGTCATCTGCGAGCTGCTCGGTGTCCCCTACGAGGACCGGGACACCTTCCAGAGCAACTCCGCGAAGTTCCTCGTCAAGGAACAGACGCTGGAGGAGAAGATGGCCGCGTACGGGGCGCTGACCACGTACCTGGCCGACCTGGTCACGAGCAAGCGCGCCACCCCCGGCGAGGACATCCTGTCCGACCTGGCCCGCCACGACGACCTGACCGTCGAGGAGCTGACCGGCATCGCCTTCCTGCTGCTGCTCGCGGGCCACGAAACCACCGCCAACATGCTGGCACTGGGCACCTTCGCGCTCCTGGAGCACCCCGACCAGCTGGCGGAACTCCGCGCCGACCCGGACCTGCTGCCCGACGCCGTCGAGGAACTCCTGCGCTACCTGGCCGTCGGCGACGTCTTCTACCGCTACGCGACGGAGGACATCGAACTCGGCGGGGAAACCATCGGCAAGGGATCGACCGTCGTCGTCTCGCTGCTGGCCGCCAACCACGACCCCCGGCGCTTCGAGCACCCCGACACCCTGGACGTCCACCGCAAGGCCCGCGGCCACCTGTCCTTCGGCCACGGCGTCCACCAGTGCCTGGGCCAGCAGTTGGCCCGCGTCGAGATGCGCGCCGGCTTCGCCGGACTGCTGCGCCGCTTCCCGACCCTGGAACTCGCCATCCCCGCCAACGAGGTGAAGCTCCGGACCGACATGAACATCTACGGCGTCCACGAGCTGCCGGTCACCTGGACGGAAACGGCCGGGTGAGCACGTCGGCCGCGCACGTCACCCGGGCGGGTCGAGGAGGTGGGGACCGTTGTTGCGGACGTTGTTGACCGCGGTGCCGACCGCCCGGGCGTCGAGCCGGCCGCCGGCCGGTGTGGTCAGCAGGGCCCGGAGCTCGTCGGTGTCGTGGTGCGCCGGGTCCAGCCACTGGTCGTAGTGGTCCGGGGCGATGGCCAGCGGCATGCGGGGGTGGATGCGGCCGGCGGCGTCGGTGGCCTCGGTGGTGACGAGGGTGCAGGTCGTCCACCACGCCGCGGGATCGTCGTCCGACGCCACGCCCGGGTCGCGCCAGAACTCGTACAGGCCGGCCAGCGCCATCACCTGCCCGTCCTCCGGGCTGATGAAGTACGGCTGCTTGCGGGGCTTCCCCGTCGAGCCCGCGGCGGCCGGGAGGGTCTGCCACTCGTAGAAGCCGTCCGCCGGGAGCAGGCAGCGCCGCTTGGCGAACGCGCGCCGGTAGGCCGGCTTCTCGTGCACCGTCTCCACCCGCGCATTGATCATCTTCGCGCCGACGCCCGGGCTCTTCGCCCACGACGGCACCAGCCCCCACCGCACCGCGCGCAACTGCCGCTCCACGGCCCCGGTGCCGCGGTCCAGGCGTTCCCACACGGTCCACACGTCATCGGTCGGCGCCACGTTCCAACTGGGCGCGACGAGGTCCGCCGGATCCCACTGCGTGACGTGGAAGAGGCCGCTGAGGTCCTGGGGGCTGCGGGTGGCAACGAATCGACCGCACATGCCCACACCTTGCCACGGCCCCGGCCGCCGGCCCGGCAACCGGGACGTCCGCACGGCGCGGTTGCCCGTGCCCCGGGGCCGTCACCGGCGTCCCGTGAACTGCTGTCCCACCCCGAGCCGGCGCAGGTCGGCGAGGACCTGCGGGTCCTGGGCGTCCAGCCAGTCGCAGAGCTGGCGGAAGGAGACCAGGTGGACGTCCTTGTTCCGCTCGTCGGCGATGTGCTTGAGCGCCTCTTCGACGGCGTCCATGTAGATGCCGCCGTTCCACTGCTCGAAGTGGTTGCCGATGAAGAACGGCGCGCGGTTGGTCTCGTAGGCCCGCTGGAATCCGGCGATGTACGCCTCGCTGGCCTGCTTGCGCCAGCCCGGGTAGTTGGCCGGCGGCGCCTTGGTGGAGTTCTTCGACTGGTTGGCGAGGATGTTGTAGTCCATCGAGAGGACCTCGAAGGAGTGACCCGGGAACGGTATCTGTTGCAGCGGGAAGTCCCATATCCCCTGCTTCTTGCGGGGCCACATCTGCAGGCCGCCCGGGGAGCTGGCGTCGTAGCGCCAGCCGCGCTTGCGGGCGGTGGGCAGCAGGTTGTCCTGGCCGAGCAGGCAGGGCGTGCGGCCGCCGACCAGTTCCTTGTCGTAGTCGAAGGGCAGCGCCTCGAGGTCGGTGAAGCCGGTGTTGGTCCGCCAGTTCTTGACGAAGGACACCGCCTGCTCGATCTCGTCGTTCCACTGCGCGGGGGTCCAGTGCGCCACGGAGCCCGAAGCGGTTCCGCAGAAGTGGCCGTTGAAGTGCGTGCCGATCTCGTGGCCCTCCAACCACGCCGCCCGCACGTTCTGCAACGTCGCCCTGATGTGGTCGTCGGTGAGGTAGCCGATGTCGGAGGCGCCGACGCGGTTGTTCGGCGGGCGGTACATGCGCTTCTTCTGCTCGGGCAACAGGTACAGCCCGGACAGGAAGAACGTCATCGAGGCGTTGTGGTCCGCGGCCAGCTTGCGGAACCGCGGGAAGAGCCCGTTGCCGACCTCGCCCGCCCCGTCCCACGAGAAGACGACGAACTGCGGCGGCTTCTGGCCCGGCTCCAACTTCTGCGGCGTCGGCGGCTGGTGGGGCTGCTTCCCGGTGAACGCGGTCGAGCCGTCCCCGATCGGCTTGGCCGGCGTCCCGCCGGGGTTGGCCGCGACGGTGTCGGAACCCGAAGGCCCGAAGGGCGAACAGCCGGCCACGGTGAGTGCGGCCGCCGCTCCCACCCCGAGTCCCAACACGCCCCGGCGGCTCAATGCACGCATGACAATCCCCATCGCATTCGTTCGGAGTTCTGGTCTGTGGGGCACCCAGAACGGAGTGACTGGGACGCCCAGAAGGAGGCGGGGAGGCTGGTGCCGCGCTCGCCGCGTCCCGCCCCCGAGAAGGGCAACTTCTCGGCGGAAGGCCAACGGAGCGGCAAGAGCGGAGCGACGGAAGGCCAAGGGAAGGGCGACGGAGGGCCGGCGCCCCGCGGTCCCGGGCCGTGACCCGGGAGGTGTTCGGCGTCGCCGGCTGCGCCACGCCTCCCCAGCGCGGCGCAGCCGGCCCCCCCAGTCAAGGGCGCCGCACGTCCCGACGGCCCATCGCCGCGTGCCCTTGCGGCACGGCCCGTCAGGGACGCCCGGCGTGCGCGCGGCACGGCGGAGGAACGCTACGGGCGGGCCCCGCCCGTTCCGTGGAGTGTCCCACCTCGTGCATGCGTGCTCCCCCGTCCGACGGGCCGCCGGTGCCCGGAGGCTCCGGCGGCCCTCGACCAACGCCCTTGTACGTCCCCGACTCTGCCGTGGATCACTAGCGCACCGATAACGCCTCGCTAATGACGGAACCTCCCGACGCCAACGGAGACGGGCCCGGACGTTAGGCCCCAGCAGCCCCAGCAGCCCCAGCAGCCCCAATCAAGCCGTCCGGGCCAGCGGCGTCGCCGGCCGATCCCCGTGGCAATAGGGTGCCGCTGTGAACGACACCACGCGTGACCTACGGATCAGACCTGGCGGCCCGGCCGACGCACCGGCCATCCTCGGCATGCTCGATGCCGCGGTGGCCTGGATGAACGCCCGCGGCAACACCGAGCAGTGGGGCACCACCCCCTACTCGCAGAAGCCCGGCGGGGTGGCGCGGGTCGAGCGGTACACGACCGAGAACGCCCCGTACATCGCGGAGTTGGCCGGCACCGCGGTCGGCGCCCTGGTGCTGGACTCCGGCCCCAGCCCCCAGATGCCGATCGCGCCGGCCGGGGAACCCGAGCGGTACGTAAGGCTGTTGGTCTCCGACCGCCGGCACGCCGGCCTGGGCGTCGGGGCGGCACTGTTGGCCCACGCCGTCGAGGAGACCCGGCGGGCCGGCGTGGAACTGCTGCGCGTCGACTGCTGGGCGGGCGGCGGCGGCGAACTGGTCGCGTTCTACGAGCGCAACGGCTTCACCTCGACCGAACCCTTCCGGTCCGGTACGTGGCCCGGGCAGGTGCTGGCCCAACGGGTGGGCTGACTCGGGGTGCGGTGCACCGACCGGAGAGCGTCGCCGCTCGACCGCCGGTCGCCGACGCCCCGCACCTCAGGCCCCGGCGCCCGCCCGTGGCGCCGGCCGGCCGGGGGAGGGCACCCGCGCGGCCGGCCGACCGCCACGGCTCACTGCGCGTCGCCCTGCGCCAGCGCCGCGACCCGCTTCGGGCCCAGCGCCCGGTCGAAGACCTGGACGTTCTTGATGCCGCCGGAGAAGAAGTCGACGGGCCGGCCGCCCAGGGCGGCGCGGCCGATCATGAGCGGGCCGGGCCGGGTGACGGGCCGGGTGTCGGTGGCGGTGCCCTGCTGCGCACCGTTGACGTAGAGGTGCAGCCGGTGGGCGGCGGCGTCGCAGACCCCGACCAGGTGGGTCCAGGTGTTCAGCGCGGGCGGCTGGGCCGCGAGTGCCCGGACGCCCGGCCGGGAGAACGCCCACCGGCGGTCGTCGCCGGAGTACTGGAGGAAGAACGAACTGCTGTCGGTGCCTTGACTGATGACGGTGGCGAAGCCGTTCGAGCTGGTGAGGTAGACCCAGGCGGAGATCGTGAAGCTCTGCCCCGGGCCGGTGTCCAGCACCTGGCCGCGGGTGATGATCTGGCTGCTGACGCCGTTGAAGAGCGCGGCGCCGCTGTTGCCGATGCCCCAGCGGACATCGGCCGCCGTGCCGTCGTGGGCACCGACCGCGTCCGCCGCCAACGTGCCGGCCTGCTCGTCGAGTCGCCAGACCGCGACCGGCCCCGGGCCGCCGGGCCGGGTCGGCTGGGGCGACTGGGGCGATTGGGGTGACGGAGTGGCGTGCTCGTCGAGCGAGAGGGCCACGGGCACGCCCACCGCCACCACGGCCGCCGCGGCGGCCGCCGAGATCAGCAACGTGCGGCGGCTGGGGCCGCGCCGGGCCGCCGTCCCGTCCGGAAGCGGCTGTGCCTGCGAGGGAATCGGCAGGGAACCCGCCACCGGCGTGTCCTGGACGTTCGGCACCGGCGTCTCCGCGACGCTCGGCACCGGGGTCGGCGGCACGCTCGGCACGGGAGCCGGGGCGTTGCCCGGTGCGGGCTGTGCCGGGGGCGCGGGCGCGCTGTGCACCGGAGTCGGCGGGGCGGTCGGCGTCCGGGACGCGGCAGCGGCGGGCACCGTCGGCGCCTCGTCGCCCGGTCGGCGGCCCGGATGGGTCGCCGCGCCCGGCGCACCGGAGTCCAGGGTGCCGCCGATGGTGTGGTGGCTCTCGCCCGAGGGAGCGGCGGCGCCGCCGTCGGAGGCGGCCTCCCCGGCCGCCTCGCCGCACCGGGCGAGGATCTCCCGCGGCGTGGGGCGCTGGGCGGGGTCCTTGGACAGGCAGTCGCTGATCAGTGCGCGCAGGGCGGGGTCGGCGACCGGACTGATGTCGGGGCTGTCGTGGACGACCCGGAAGAGCAGGGACGCCAGATGGCCGTTGCCGAACGGATTGCCGCCGGTGGCCGCGTAGGTCAGCACCGAGCCGAGCGAGAAGACGTCGCTGGCCGGACCGATCTCCTCGCCGTTCACCTGCTCCGGCGACATGAAGCCCGGAGAGCCGAGCGCGAACCCGGTCATGGTGAGGGAACTGCCCTCGACGACCCGGGCGATCCCGAAGTCGATGACCCGCGGCCCGTCCGTGGCGAGCAGCACGTTGGAGGGTTTGAGGTCGCGGTGGACGAGCTGCGCGCCGTGGATCGACACCAGCGCCTCGGCGAGCCCGGCGGCCAGGGCGAACACCCGGGCCGTGGGCATCGGCCCCCAGTCGGTGACCGCGCGCTCCAGCGACGGACCGGAGATGTAACTGGTCACCAGCCAGGGTTCGGGCGCGTCCGGATCGGCGTCGATCACCGGCGCGGTGAACGCCCCGCTGACCGCGCGCGCGGCGTGCACCTCGCGCCGGAAACGGGACCGGAAGTCCGGCTGGTCGACCAGCGCCGCGTGCACCACCTTGACCGCGACCTGGCGGCCACCGGGCGAACGCCCGAGGAAGACCCGCCCCATGCCGCCGGCGCCCAGCCGCCCCAACAACTGGTATCCGCCGATGGAACGCGGGTCGTCCGGATCCAGCGCTGCCACAAACCCCTCCCGCGTCGTCGACCCGGTCATTTTCGGCCGGGCGGCCTCCAGCATAGGGGGCCGTCGTGCGCCGGTCGGCGCGCCCTCCGGGCCGTCGATGCCTGACCGGCGGTCGACTCCGGGACGAACCGGAGCAAGACATGCCTACCCCGGGGGCGCCGGAGGAAGCCGCAGCCCCTCCGGCGCGCGACGTGGCCGGGGCTACCTCAGTCGATCTGCTCGGGCGTCACCGTCAGCCAGTGCTTGTCGGCGGTGACCTGTTGGCCCAATTCCTTCTGGCGTTGGGCGTTGGCGCGCTTCATCGCGTCGAGTTCCTTCATCGAGCTCTCCTTGCGGTTCACCCACACCCGGACGCCACCGTGCTCCACGTCCGTGGAATGGAAGAGCATCGGCCCGTCGCTCTTGGGGGTGTCACCCGCCGCGAGGATCGGTTTGCGCCACTCGTCGATGTAGGTGTTGATCGCCGCCGGCTTGCCCTCGTACCAGGTCAACGGGGCCCACAGGGTCGGCGTCAACTCCCGGTCGGCGAGCTTCTTCGGGTCGAAGCGACCGGCCGCGATCTCCTTGCGGGCACTGGTGACGTCGCCCGTGGTGCGGTCCTTGAGGAGCATGGAGACGCCGATGACGTTCTCCGGCTTCACGTCGTACCCGTACCGGGGGTCGCTCAGCACCATCCGCACCAAGTCCTCGGACGCCGCGCTCACCACGTACACCTCCACGCCGTGCCTGCGCAGTGTGTGGTAGAGCTCCTGCATGCCGCGGGAGAAGCGGGGGGCCTGCACCTGGGTCCTGGTGAGCTTGCCGTCCGCGTAGTACTCGGCGGGGATCGGCTTGCGGTAGGCCAGCAGCTCGTCCACGTACCCCTTGAGCTGCTTGAGGGTGAAGCCCGAGAAGACCTGGGCCGCCCAGGGGTAGCAGACCTGGTCGTCGACCTCGCACAGGCGGTTGTAGTAGCTGTACAGGCTCTCCTTGTGCGTCGCGGTGTCCTTGAAGGGGATGACCTTCAGGGACGGCGCCATGGAGGTGCGGGTCAGGACGCCCTTCCTCTCCAAGAAGGGGAGCAGCGCCTCTTCCAAGTCGTTGCGGTACGTGGTGTTGTCCGCGTCGAAGACCGCGTAGGCGCCCTTGTGCTCGTTCGCTGTGATGACCTCGCCGAGCTTCTCGGCCACCGGCGCGGGCCAGTGTCTCAGTTCCGCCGACGCCACCCGCGACGACGATCCGACGGCCTCGGCCTCGTTGCCGCCCGGCCACAGGGCGCCGCCCGCGAAGACCGCGGCGGCCAGCACCCCCGCGGTGCCGAAGACCGCCAGCTTGCCCCTTGCTCGTACTGCCATGGTTTTTGTTCCTCCGAGGACTGCCCACCGCCCCGACCGGAGCGGCGGGCAATCGTACGGTTCCGCACGGGAGTTGCCCATGAGCGAGGTCACCGCGGGCGACACGTGTGACCAGGCAGAACGGGGGTAGGGGAGCCGGTTCCGGACCGAACGGGCGGCGCAACGTCCGTCGGCTCCCCGGTACTTCGGAGCGGACTCAGGCCCCGGGCGCCCCGTTGGGCAGCGGCTCCACCCCCACCACCCGGCTCACCCGCAGTGGCTCGATCAGGACGACGACGCGCTCCTCACCGGGGATTCCCCACTCGTAGCGGTCGGTGCCGCGGTAGACCCGGGCCAGCGCGTCCATGGTGCGGTCCGCCTCCGGGCCCTCGACGAAACGGACGGCGCGCCCGCGGATCTGCACCCGGTCGTAGGGGTCGTCCGGGTCCGCGTGGGACAGGCACACGCGCGGGTCACGGCGCAGGTTGCGCTCCTTGACCCGGCCGACGGAGGTGTTGAACAGCACCAGGTCCCCGTCGAGGCCGACCCACATGGGGCTCACGTGCGGCGACCCGTCCCGGTTGACCGTGGCGACGTACCAGATGTGCGGCGCTTCGATGCGCCGGCGGATGACGTGCGGGAGCTCGACCATGCCCAAGGGCTGCCCACGGACGGCGGCCCGGACACGCGCCCGAACGGGGGCCGGTCGGTGGCCACGCTCACGGGCGGCTCACGCTGCGGGTGATGCCGGTGACGACGGTGGTGGCCAACACCCACCCCAGCGCGGTCAACAGGTACGACAGCCACTGGTACCAGCCCTGCGGTTGGAACGCCTTCGCCTGGCCGAAGTCGACCACCGGCAGCAGCAGGTCGAGCACGTAGACGAACGGATTGAAGTCGGGCCCCTCCCCGAGCTTCGACGGCCTCGGCGGGTGCAGGCCGAACACGGTGACACCGGTGAGCAGCAGGGCGCACAACCACCCCGTGGCGCGCAGGGGCCGGAAGCCGTAGCCGACGGTGGCGTCCTGCACGTACCCCCAGATCCGGGCGTACCGGGGCCGGGTGGACCGGTGGTGGCGCTGTTTGGCCAGGCGGACGGTGCGGGCGGCCGCCTCGTCACCGAGGCGCAGGTAGGCGGCGGCGAGCTGTTCGTAGGAGTGCGGCACGTATCCGTCGCCGTCGCGCCGGAGCGGAGCCAAGCGGTGGGCGGGGGCGAGGCGGGGGAAGAGTGCCTGGTAGGTGAGCCCGTCCAGCCACACCTGGGCCGGCCAGGTCTCGGGGGCGGCGTGGACCGTGGTGAACACCGCGCCCCGCAAGGAGAGATGGCCCTCGGCCAACTCGGTCCCGTCCAGCCAGAGTTGTGCGGCCGAACACCCGCTGGCCAGGAGGGCCGCGCCGCCGGCGTGCGACAGGCGGGCGTCGGTGAGCGCCAGCGCGCCCGTGATGGTCGCGCCCCTGAGGTTGACCTGCCCCTCGGTGCGCAGGTCGGCCGCGGCCACCTCCGCGCCGACGACGGCCCCGCCGAGTCGCACGGCCGCCTGCCCCCGGTTGGTGACCCGGGCGCCCTCCAGGCTGAGCCGCCCGCCGATCCGGGACCGGGTGAAACGCACCTCGCCCTCGGCGCGTAGGCCGTTGCAGAGCACGTCGAGGCCGACGGCCAGCACGGCCGCCGCCAGGGCCGCACCGCCCGGACGGGCCAGGTGGGCCCCCTCCAGGTTGAGGGTGCCGCCCACCCGCAGGCCGGTCAGCAGCAGCGTGCCGTGCGCGTCGAGGTCCGCGCCGACGACCCCGCCGCCCACGGACGTGTTGGCGGCGCTCAGCGCCACCCCGTCACCGCCGGACAGCCGGGCGCCCTTGACCACCAGGGCGTCGCCGATGCGGGCGCCGTCCAGGCACACGGGTCCCGTCGCCGTCGCCCGATCGAGGTGGAGGCTGCTGGTGACCTCGGCGCCGCCGAGCCGGGTGGCGCCGGTGAGGTGGCAGGCAGTCAACCGCAGCGCCCCCTCCACCCGGACGTCCGCGGCCTCCAGGCCGGGCAGGTGGGACCGGCTCAGATCCACATGGCGCAGACCGGCGCCGAACAGGTCCGGCGCGCGGGCGAAATGACAACCGAGCAGCCGTATCGGGACGTCAACGGTCCCGTGCGCCAGGTCCAACCGTCCTGCGACGTGTGCCCCCATCACCCAGAGGCCGGCGATCGCCCCGTCGGCGGAGGCCCCGCTCAGCAGGAGCGCGCGCAGCACCTCACCGCGCACCGTGCGGTCCGCACCCCAGGCGCTCCCGAACGACGCCACCTCGTCCTCGTGCGCGCGGAAGTCGACCGCGGTGCCGTGGGCGAAGGCCCGCCACACCCGCTGTTCGGCGGCCGTCAGCTCGCCGGTCTCCATCCGCGCACCTTCTTGAAACCCGCGTTCCGGCGTCAACACGCTTATGTAGCAAGGCAGTCGGCGCCCGGGCCGGCTACGGTCCGCCCGGCCCCGGCCCGGTCCACCCCCTCGTCACCGCGCGTGCAGCGCCCACTTGCTGCCGTCGACCTGTGCCGTGCCGGGCAGTGCGATGAGTTCGGGCTTGAACAGTGGTTGGGTGTCCATCGCGGGTTCCCAGGTCGCCAGCTTCTCGTCCTGCGGGACCTCGACGTGCCGGCCTTCGGCGAGGTCGGCGACCACCTGCATCAGCAACCGCACGCCGAGCGGGGCCAGGTGCTCGCGCCACAGGCTCTGGGGGGTCGAGCCCGGGGGCACGAACAGGTGCTCCTGCGCGGCGATCGGGCCGCCGTCGGTGCGTTCGGTGAGGTGGTAGACGCTCCCGCCGGTGACCTTGTCGCCGTCGCGGATCGTCCAGCGGATCGCGTCCCGGCCGCGGTGCAGCGGCAGCAGGCTGGGGTGGTAGCCGATGGTCGCGATGGTGGCACGGGCCCGTGTCTGGCGGCCGATGAAGGCGTGCGAGTGCGCGGCGATGATGACGTCCACCCCGTCCGGGATGTGCATCGCCCGCAGCTCGGCCGAATCGGTCCACGGGATGCTCCGGGGGTACGCCCAGGAGCGCAGCCGGTCCCAGGACAGGGCGTTGCCCTCGTCGGAGTGCCCCTTGCGCAGCCGGGGGGCGGCCACGCCCGCGATCTTGTGCCCTTCGTCCCACAGGGCATCCGCGACCTGCACCGCGAATGCTCCTTGCCCTGACATGTAGATGTTCACTCGCGCTCCAGGCGGTCGCCGTTCGGGTGTCTGTTCAGTGCGCGTGCACCGCTGTCGTTGCTGCGGAGCAGCACCGCGCCCGCACCGTGAGGGCGAGCGCGGTGCCTGCGCCCCGTTCCACGGTGGTCAGGCCGTCGGCGTGCCCGCCGTCGCCCCGGCGTTCTGCTCGACGAAGTCGAGGGCGCCGTCGCGGCGCGGGCCGGAGTAGACGATCCGCCAGCCCTTCGGCACCGGTAGCTGCGGGCGCCACAGGGCGTGCCGTCCGTCGGCGTCCGAGACGACCAGCCAGTCACCCTCGCCGTCGTCGAAGGGGTTGCCGCTCATCAGTCGACCTCTTTCATTCCGGAGTGGTCGGGTCGCCACCGCACCGGCAGCGACGAGAACCCGGTCAGGAAGTTGGACCGGATCCGCAGCGCCTCACCGGTCGTCTCGAACCCGGTCGTGAAGTCCCGCAACGCCATGAGCAGTTCGGCGATCTCCACCTTGGCCAGGTACGACCCGATGCAGAAGTGGGGACCGTAGCCGAAGGCCAGGTGCTTGTTGGGGGTGCGGCCGAGGTCGAACGCCCCGGGCCGGTCGAAGATCCGCTCGTCCCGGTTGCCGGAGGCGTGCCAGAGCGTGACGATCTCGCCCGGGCGCAGCTGCACGCCGTGCAGTTCGGTCTCGCCGACCACGCTGCGCCCGAAGTGCATGGTGGGCGACGCCCAGCGCAGCACCTCGTCGACCGCGGTGTCGATCGCGACCTCACCGTGTTTGAGCCGCCGCCACTGCTCGGGCTGGGCCGCCAGGGTGTGGACGCCGTCGATCATCGTCAGCCGGCTGGTCTCGTCGCCGCCGATGATCAGGCTGTAGCAGTTGAGCACGATGTCCTCGTCGGACAGCGGCACGCCGTCGATGGAGCTGGCGACCAGCATGCTGATCACGTCGTCGCCGGGCGACTCCCGCCGCTCCTCGACCATGTCCATGAAGTACATCAGGATCTCGTTGCGGGCCATCTCGGAGTCGACCTCGTCGACGTCCTCGGCGTCGGTCGACAGCGCGGCCTTGGTCTGGGCGAGCAGGTGGTCCCGGTCCTGCTCGGGCACGCCGAGCAGGTTCGAGATGGTGGTCATCGGGATCCGGCTGGCGATCTGCTCGGCGAAGTCGCAGCCGCCGGCCTCCACCGCCTCGCGGATCAGCTGCCGGGTGTTGACCCGCACCGCGGCGGCGACCTCGCTGAGCACCCTCGGCGAGAGCACCCGTTGGAGGATCTTGCGCAACTCGTGGTGCCGGTGCCCGTCGGTGACGGCCAGCATCCGACCGGCACCGGCGTCCCCGCCGCCCAGCAGCGTGACGAGCACGTTGCCGCGCTCCGACGTGAAGTGCACGTCGTCGCGGTAGGCGGCCATGATGTCGTCATAGCGGGAGAGCACCCAGAAGCCGCGGCGGCCGTCGACCGGCGGGTTCCAGTAGACCGGGTAGGTGTCGCGCAGGGTGCGCCAGAACGCGTCGAGGTCGTGGTCCGCGAACGTGGCGGGGTCGCCCAGGTCCACGACGTCCAGTGCTGGTGTGGTCACGGTCACCAGTCCGTACGCCAGAGCCGACGCGGCCGGAACGGGTAGGTGGGCAGCGAGACCCGGTGACTGGCCTCCCCCTGGTGCAGGGAGTCGAAGTCGACCCGCTGACCGCTCACCCAGGCGGCGCCGAGGTCGAACAGTGCCTGTCCGTCCTGCCCGGACGGCACGATCCCGTCGTCGTTGCGGGGCAGGGACGCCACGTCCACCTGCGGCGCGGCGCTGGTCGCGACGGTCCGGCCGCGGGGGGAGTCGGCGGACAGCGCCTCGATCAGTTCCGCACGGTTGCGGACCACGGCCGCCCAGCGGCGGGCCAGTACCTTGCGGCCCACGTTGAGGCTGAAGCAGACGTCGTCCAGGCGGAGTTCGGGACGGGCCTCCAGCCAGTCCCGCAGTCGCTCCCGCTGCTGCGCCAGTGCCTCGTCGTCCAGGGCGGACAGGGTGGCCAGGCGCGGCCGGTCGGCGACCTCGGGGGCCCGCTCGGCGCGCGTCGGCGGCTCCTCCAGCACCAGGTGCGCGTTGTAGCCACCGCCGCCGATCGCGGTGATGCCCGCGCGGCGGATGCCGGCCGCCGGCTCCCAGTCGGCCAGTTCCCGCTGCGGTACGAACGGGGTGCTGGGGAAGTCGATGTCCTCGTTGACCTCCGTCAGGTTGATCGTCGGCACCAACTTCCGGTGGTACAGGCCCATCGCGGCCTTCAGGGCACCGAAGCCGCCCGCCACCACACCGCCGTGGCCGACGTTGCCCTTGACCCCGCCGATCGAGCAGGTGCCGGTCTGCTTGCCGAACGCCATGTTCGCCGCGTGCACTTCGAGCTCGTCGGTCATCGGCAGTCCGAGACCGTTCGCCTCGTACAGGGAGACGGTGTCCGGGCTGACGCCACCGACCTGCATGGCGTTGGCGATGCAGGCGCTCAGCCGCTCGGGCTGCGCCAGTCCGTAGGCCACCGCGCTGACGCCGTTGTTGTTGATGGCCGAACCCTTGACCACGGCGTAGATGTGGTCGCGGGCGGCGACGGCCTCGGCCAGTGGCTTGAGCAGCAGCGTGACGACACCGCTGGACAGTGCGGAGCCGGTGCCGGCCGCGTCGAACGGGCGGCAGTGGCCGTCCTTCGACAGGATGCGGCCCTCCTCCCACAGGTGACCGCGCGGGTGCGGCAGGCGGACCATCGCGCCGCCGGCGATCGCCATGTCGGTCTGGCCGAGCAGCAGTGACTGGCAGGCCAGGTGCACCGCGTAGTGGAATCCGGCGCAGGCGGTGGTGACGGTGACGGCCTCACCGGTCAGTCCCATGTAGTACAGCGCGTTGGACGTCATGGTGTCGGGCGACCAGGCCAGGCCGTGCTCGATCGCCTCGGGGCCGACCGACACCCGGTCCGGCGGGGAGCTGTAGAGCGCGGCGGTCTGCGGGTTGTTGGCCCCGTAGATGCCCACCTCGCCGGTGACCCGGTCCGGGTCGTAGCCGCCGTCCTCCAGCGCCTCCCAGGCGCTCTCCACGAACAGCCGGTTCTCCGGGGTCATCGCGGCCGCCATCCGGTCGCTGATCCCGAACACCGACGGGTCGAACGCGTCGTACCCTTCGAGGACGCCGCAGGCCCGCACGTAGGACGGGTTGTTGATCAAGGTTTCGTCGACCCTGATCTCGTCCTTGGACAGGAACGTCACGGACTCCCTGCCGTGCACGAGGTTGTCCCAGAACTGCTCCTTGGTGCGGGCGCCGGGCGCCTTGGCCGAGATGCCGATGACGGCCACGTCGCCCGGGTCGTAGTCCTGCTCTGGACTGTCGGACATGAAAGGCTCCTGATCAAGTCGGTTGATGTGGGGCTCAGTTGCCGGTGGAGGCGGCGCGGCCGCGCAGCGCGGCGCGGCGGACGGAGGCCCGGCGGCGGGCCGACTGGACCGCCTCGGGGGTGGCGCCGCTCTCGTCGTCGAGCCAGCGGCCGAGGGAGTGGATGTCACGGAAGCGGAAGAGGTCGGGCACGCGCACCCGGCGGTCGAAGCGCCGGGTCATCAGCCGGGCCAACCGGACCAGCAGCAGCGAGTCGCCGCCGAGGTCGTAGAAGGCGGCCCGGACGTCGATGCCCGCCGGTTCGAGGTCGAGCAACTGGCCCCAGATCTCCGACAGCGCCACCTCGGTCGGCGTGCCGGCGGCCGTCACGGGCGCCCCGGTGTCGACGGCCGGCGGCTCCGGCAGCGCGGCGCGGTCCAGCTTCCCGCCCGGCGTCAGCGGCAGGGCGGTCAGGAACACCAGCGTGTCGGGCACCATGTACTCGGGCAGTTCGACGGCGAGCTTGCCGGTGACGGTGCTCTGGAGCGCGGCGTCCAGCCAGACGCCCTCGCGGGGGTCGCTCTCCGGCACGACGTAGCCGACGAGCCTGCGGCCCCGTACGACGGCGGCGGCTTCCCGGACCTCGGGGCGGGCGGTCAGCCGGGCCTCGACCTCCTCCAGCTCGATGCGGTGGCCGCGCACCTTGACCTGGTTGTCGGTCCGGCCGACGAACTCCAGCTCGCCGTCGTCGGTGAACTTCACGACGTCGCCGGTGCGGTACATGCGCTCGCCGTCCAGGAACGGGTCCGGCACGAACCGTTCGGCGGTGGTCCGCGGCCGGTTCACGTAGCCGTGCGCGAGGCCCGCGCCGCCGAGGTACAGCTCGCCGGGCACGCCGGCCGGCAGCGGCGCGAGCGCCTCGTCGAGCACGTAGACGCGGGCACTGGCCGACGGCGAGCCGATCGTGGGCTCGCCGGTCCCGTCCCTCGGCACCGGACCGAACGTGCAGAAGACGGTCCCCTCGGTGGGCCCGTAGGCGTTGAAGACCCGGTCGGCGCCGGTCTCCTGGTACACCCGGTCCACCAGCTTGCGTCGCAGGGGCTCGCCGCCGAACACGACGGTGCGCAGGTTCGGCGGCAGGCCGCCCGCGTCGAGCAGGGAGTTCATCACCGACGGGATGGCGTGCAGGTGGGTGATCCTGTCGACGTGCGGGCTCTCGGGCAGGTGGACGGCGCTCTCCACCAGCACCACGGCGCCGCCCCGGCACAGCGCGGGGAAGATCTCCATCACGGACATGTCGAAGCAGATCGAACTGGCCGCGGAGACGCCGCTCAGGTCGCACTCGGCGAGCGTCCGGTCCATCTCGGACAGCATGGCGACGCAGCCGCCGTGCGGGACGGCCACGCCCTTGGGCCGGCCGGTGGAGCCCGAGGTGTAGATCACGTACGCGGTGTCGGCGGGCACGACCGGTACCGGCTTCTCGCCGGGCTCGGTCGTCACCGTGCCGGCCAGCACGACCACGGTCGGGCCGGTCGGGCAGTTGGCGCGGGACTCCGGAGTGGTCAGCAGCAGGCGGGTGCCGCTGTCCCGCACCATGAAGGTCAACCGCTCGGTCGGGTACCTCGGGTCCAGCGGCACGTAGCAGGCACCGGCGCGCAGGACGGCCAGGATGCCGACCAGCAGGTCGGGCGTGCGCTCGATGCAGAGGCCGACCGGGACGCCGGGGCCGGCGCCCTCGGCGACGAGCCGTTCGGCCAGTGCGCGGGCCCGTTCGGCGAGGTCCTGGTAGGTCAGGACGCCGGCGTCGGAGTAGACCGCCGTGGCGTCGGGGTTCTTGTCGGCTTGCGCGACGAACTCGGTGTACAGGGTCTGGGTCACTGGTCCGTCTCCTCGGAACGGCCGCCCGACGCGATGTCGTCGAGTGCCAGGTCGGGGTGGGCGATCGAGTCGAAGAGCACCGTGCGGTAGAGCGCGAGCAGCTCCGTCACGGTCTGCTCCTCCAGGTAGCTCGGTTTGTACTGGACGTGGCCGACCACTTCGCCGGAGACCTCGGCCATGGAGATCTCCAGGTCGAACTTGGCGAGGTGCCGGCGGACGGGCAGCGGTTCGAGTGGCAGCGCGCCGTCGGGGGCGAGGGTGTCGCCGATGCCGTGGAAGAGCCTGACGGAGCGCGGGAAGGCGTCCGAGGACAGCCAGTTCAGCACCACGTCGAACCACGGGGAGCGGCCCTCGCCGCGCGGCGGCTTCAGGGCGGACGCCAACAGGTCCAGGGGGTAGTTCATGTGCTCCAGCAGCCCGAGCGAGAACGCGTGCACCTCCTGGAGCAGCTCCCGGAAACTGCGGTTCCCGGACGGCTTCGCCCGCACCAGCACCGTGTTGAGGTAGTAGCCGATGGCGGACTCCCAGCCGGGCTCGGCGCGTTGCGCGATGGCGGTGGCCAGGACGGAGTCCTCGACGCCGGCCGCGCGGTTGAGCGTGGCGAAGAAGCCGGCCAGCGCGACGGTGCTGAGCGACACGCCCTCGCGCACCGCGAACGCGCGGAGCCGGTGGCTCTCCTCGGTGCTCCAGCGGAACGCGAGGTCGCGGCCCTCGTAGGTGACGCCGGGCGGGCGCTCCTTCGTGGACAGGTCGAGGTGGGCGGGCGGGTCGGCCAGCCGCTCCGACCACCAGTCCAGTGCCGCGGCGGCGGCCGGACCGGCCAGCCACTGCCGCTCCCAGGCGACGAACTCCGTGTAGGGGGCGACCGGCTCGCTGGCGGCGGGGTCCGCCCCCTCGTAGAACTCCTGGAGTTCGCGGATCATCACGTCGGCCGACGCCGCGTCCGAGGCGATGTGGTGCACGAGCACCAGCAGGTAGTGGTCCGCCGGCCCGCGCGCCATCAGCACCACGCGCACCAGCGGCCCGTTGTCCACGTCCAGCGGCACGTGCCCCTGGGCGGCGAGTTCCTCGCGGGCCTCCTCGTCGTCGAGGTGCGTGCTGTCCACGACGAGGAACTCGTACACCGGCTCGTCGAGGATGACCTGGTACGGGCTGCCGCCCGCCTCGACGAAGATCGTGCGCAGCGCGGGGTGCCGCTCCATTACGGCCCGCAGGGCGCGTTCCAGCCGTTCTTCGTCGACCGCGGTGCGGATCCGGGCGGCCACCATGAAGTTGTAGGGCACGGCGTCCGGCGCGATCTGCTGCATGAACCACAACGAGCCCTGGCCGTGTGACGCCGGCGCCAGTTCGAGGCCGAGACCGTCGGCGCGCAGCTGGTCGAGGGCGGGTGCGTCGGTGGGGTCCAGCAGCCCGCGGGCGGCCAGTTCGTCCAGCAGCTCCTCGGCGTCCACCTCGGACAAGTCGTCGAGGACGGGCCGGACCGGCGCGGCCGCGGGCGCCGGGGCCCGCTCGGCCACCGATGCCGACGGGGTGTCCGGCGTCCGTGCCGGGGCGGCCTGTGCGGGCGGCGCCGGCGAGGGTGCGGGTGCGGCGGCCGCGGACGGCTGGCCGATGACCTCCCCGAGGTGGTCGAGGAGTTCGGGGACGCTGCGACCGTCGAGGAACACCACCGGCGACACCCGCTGCCCGAACAGCGACTGCAGCCGGTTGACCAGGCGGATCGCCAGCATCGAGTCGAGGCCGAAGTCCCGCAGGCTCGCGCCCTCGTGGAACTTCTCCGCCGGGACGCCCAGCACGTCGGCGATCTCACCGAGGACCACCTCGCCCACCGGCCGGTTCGTCGCGGCCGGCACCACGGGCGCGGCGGTGGCCACGGGCTCGGCCGCGGCCACGGGCTGCGGCACGGGCTGGGCCACGCCCGCGGCCACCGGTGCCGGCGCGCCGTCGACGCGGGGCGCGGCATCCAGCCAGTAGCTGTCCTTCTGCCACTGCACGAGCGGGGTCCCGACGACCTCGACGTCGTCGGCGAACAACGCGTCGAAGGCCAACGGGACACCCCTGACGTACAGCGAGGCGGCGGCCCCCAGCAGGCAGCGGACGTCGCTCTCGTCGCGTCGCAGGGAGTTGATCGCGTGCACCCGGGCACCGCGGGTCACCGCGATCTCCTCGACGGCGCCGCGCAACGTCTCGTGCGGGCCGATCTCGATGAAGGTGCCCACGCCGTCGTCGACCAGCGCGCCGATCGTCTCGGCGAACCGGACCTGGTTGCGCAGGTTGTGCACCCAGTAGTCGACGTCGGCGACCGGGTTCACGGTGTCCGCCAGCGCCGTGGAGTGGAAGTCGAGGGCGCCGGTCAACGGGCTGATGCCGGCGAGGAGTTCGCGCAGCGGCGGGATCAGCGGGTCCATGCCGGGGCTGTGCACCGGCCGTTCGACCCGGATGTTCCTGGTCGAGACGCCGTCCCGTCGGAGGTCGGCCTCCAGCGCGCGGACGGCCTCGGGCGAACCGGAGACCGCGGCACTGGTGGGGCTGTTGACCACGGCGATGGCCGCGTGTTCGGCGTACGGGGCGAGCCGCGGCAGGAGTTCCTGCTCCGGCAGGTCGACCGAGATCATGGCCCCGGGCGCCGCCTTCCGTTCGAGCAGGTGCGAGCGGGCCACCACGACGCGGGCGGCGTCCTCCAGCGACAGCAGGCCGGCGACGCACGCGGCCGCGACCTCGCCCAGACTGTGCCCGACGACGGCGGCCGGCTGGATGCCGAGATCGAGCCAGGCATGAGCCAACGAGACCTGGAGGGCGAACAGGACGGGCTGCTGGAAGTCCATCTCCTCGAACCTGGCCCGGTCGGCCGGGGCGTCGAGCTGGTCGAGCACCGAGCAGCCGCCGGCCGCGCGCACGGCGGCGTCGCAGCGCTGCATCCACCGGCGGAAGCCGGCGTGCGTGCGCAGCAGTTCCCGACCCATGCCGACCCATTGGGTGCCGCCGCCGGAGAACACCAGCGCCACGCGCCGGTCGCCGTTGCCGACGACCGTGCCCGTGACGACGTCGGGGTGGGGCTGGCCGGCGGCGACCCGGGCGAGTCCGTCCAGGACGTCCTGGCGGTTGCGGGCGAACAGCGCGATCCGGTGGTTCTGGTGGCTGCGCCGGGTCGCCAGGGTGTAGGCGAGGTCGGAGACCCGCAGGCCCGCGTCGCGTTCCACGTGGTTGGACAGCTCGCGGCAGGTGTCCGCCAGCGCCCCGGCCGAGTGCGCCGCGACCGGCACGAGGTGCACCTGCTCGTCGGCGGCGGGGCCGCTCGGGCCCGGCGTGACGTGGCGCCCCCGGTCACCGGCGAGGAACGGGCTCGCCGTGACGGGGTGGCCGGCGGCGTACAGGGCGCCGAGCGAGCCGAGCAGGGTCGCGGCCTCGTCGTTGCCGCGCCGCAGCGAGGGCAGGGTGGTCGCCGGGAGCATCTCCGCCACGGACTTGAGCAGGACGGGATGGGGACTGATCTCGACCACCGCGTCGACGTCGTGCTCGCGCAGCTTCGTCAGGGCCTCGACGACCTGGATCTCCCAGCGCAGGTTGTTCGCCCAGTAGTCCGGGCCGAGTTCCGTCCCGTCGACGAGTTCGCCGGTGACCGTCGAGATCATCGGGATGCGTGTGGTCCGGGGTCGGAGGTCGGCGAGTTCGGTCTTCAGCGGGGCGAGGACGTGGTCGACCAGCGGCGAGTGCGGTGCGTGGCCCATCCGCACGCGGTGGGTCGTGACGCCCTCTTCGGTCAGCCGCGCGACCAGTCCGTCGATCTCCTGGGGTGTGCCGGTGACCAGCGTGGAGTTCGGACCGTTGTGGCCGGACACGGTGAGCTGGCCGGTCAGGTACTGCTTGACGACGTCCGCACCGGTCGTGACGACGATGCCCTCGCCGCGTCCGACGGCCAACTGCTGGAGGAGCCGACCGTGACTGGCGGCCAGGCGGGAGGCGTCCTCGAAGTCGAGTGCCCCGGCGACGTGGGCGGCGGCGAACTCCCCGACGCTCTGCCCCACCACGACGTCCGGCTCCACCCCCAGCGACTTCCAGGCATCGGCCAGCGCGACCTGGAGCGAGAACAGCAGTGGCTGGAAGACGTCCATGTCGTCGAGGCGGCCGTCCGGAGCCAGCAACTGGTCGACGAGCGAGAAGCCCAGCAGCTCCCGCATCCGCTTGTCGGAGCGCATCATGGACCGCCGGAACACCGGCATCCCGGCGAGCAGTTGCCTGCCCATCCCCACCCACTGCGAACCGTTGCCCGAGAACAGGAACGCCACCCGCGGCGGGCGTGCGGTCCGCTCCCCGACGCTCAGCCCGGCAGCCGTCGTGCCGGTGGCGAAGGCGTCCAACTGCGTGCGCAGCTCGCTCATGTCGCGGGCGGCGGCAGCGAGCCGGAACCTGCCGTCGCCGGGCGGCCGCCGGCAGACCGCCCGCAGGTCGCTCTCGTCGCGCAGGCTCCGGGCCCGCTCGGCCAGGGCTTGTGGGGAGTCCTCGGCCAGCAGCAGGAGTGAGCCCTCGGGGCGCGGCAGTTCCTCGACGACGACGTGACAGATCGCGCCGCCGAAGCCGAACGAGCTGACGCCCCCGCGCCGCGCGTCGGACCGGCGCGGCCACTCCGTCAGCCGGTCCTGCACCGCGAGGCCGTACTCGTCGAACAGGATCTGCGGGTTGGGGTTGGTGTAGTGCAGGCTCGGCGGCAGCACGCCGTTGCGGATCGACAGGGCGAGTTTGACCAGGCCGACGATGCCGGCCGCCGCTTCCAGGTGCCCGACGTTGGACTTGACGGACCCCAGTCGCAGCGCTGCCTGGCGGTCGCCGCCCAGGACCGCGCCGATGGCATTGGCCTCGATCGGGTCGCCGAGGGGCGTCGCGGAGCCGTGGCACTCGATGTAGTCCACCTGGGACGGCGCGATGCCGGCCCGTCGGTAGGCGGTGCGGAGCATCAGCTCCTGTGCCTGGGGGTTGGGCGCGGTCATGCCGTTGCTCAGACCGTCGTTGTTGGACGAACTGCCCTTGATCACGCAGTACACCGGCAGTTCGCGTTCGAGCGCCACGCTCAGCGGGGCGAGCACGACGACGCCGGCGCCCTCCCCGCGGACGTAGCCGTTGGCCCGGGCGTCGAACGACTTGCAGCGGCCGTCCGGGGCGAGCGCGCCCATCTGGTCCATGGCGGTGTAGTAGTCGGAGACGAAGCTCAGGTTCACGCCACCGGCCAGCACCAGTTCGCTCTCGCCCATCCAGATGGACTGGCACCCCACGTGCACCGAGACCAGCGATCCGGCGCAGGCGGCGTCGATGGCCATGCTCGGGCCTTGCAGGCCGAGGATGTAGGAGACGCGGTTGGCGATGATGCCGTCGTGCATGCCGGTCGCGGTGTGCGGGGTGATCTGGCTGTCGGGACCGCGGTAGTGCGCCAGCGCGGCGTAGTCGCCCCAACAGGAGGCCATGAACACGCCGGTGTCGCTGCCGACGAGGCTGAGGGGCGGGACGCCCGCGTCCTCCAGCGCCTCCCAGGCCAACTCCAGCACCAGGCGCTGCTGCGGGTCCATCTGGACGGCTTCCCGGGGCGAGATGCCGAAGAACAGCGGGTCGAACCGGTCGACGTCGTCGATGAACCCGCCCCACCGCACCGTGTCGCGCAGCAGCTCGCGCCGCGCGGCCGGCACCGGGCCGACGGCGTCGCGCCCCTCGGCCAGCAACTGCCAGAACGCGGACGGGTCCGGCCCGCCCGGGAACCGGCAGCCGATGCCGACGATCGCGATGGGTTCGTGCGACGGCCCACGGCGCTCGGTGGTGGGAGCGGCGGTCTCCGCGGCGCGCGGACCCTCGACGAGCGCACGGGACAGTTCGTCGATCGTCGGGTACTGCCACATCCACGTGACCGGAACTTTCCAGCCAAGGAATTCGGACAACGAGGCGGCGAGAGTCGCCGCTTTCACCGATTCCAGGCCGTACTTGTGCAGCGGCGCCCAACGATCCACCGCGTCCTTTGACACGTCCAGCAGTTCAACGACACGAGAAAGCAGAAAATCTGTTACGGCGCGCACGGTGCGCGCTCCGCGCTCATGGGGCATTTCGCCTCCTCGGCAGGGCGGATGGCAGGGGCTGGTAGGGAGTTCCGGTGGTGGACGGCAGGCTCGAAAACTCCGTCAACCGCGGCAGGGCAGCGCGATGGAGCCGGGTCGGTGCGCTGCACTTTCGGCCGTGCTGGTCCACACGGTCCGGTTCGGTGGGTCTCGGAAAGGTCAGCCGGTGCCCGGAGAGCTGGTCATGGAATGTTTTTCGGCAGGGGGAGTTGCGTCACCGCTTCGCGTTCCGCACACGCAGCGGAAAAAGTGGGCATGCGGTGGGTAAAGGTTTTTCCACTGGGCGGCTCTGGGTGGATCCCGACGCGCGAAAGCCATGCGCGTTCGGCCGTCGCGGGTTGGTGACCGGGAGTCCCCGAAGCGTCCCGGTGATGCCGGATCTGCGGCTCCGCAGCCGGTCACCGATGGGCTCGCACCCTCACGACCCCACCTGGTCGGTCCTGGACCGGTGGGTCCGGTGACCGCCGCCTTCACTGTTGACGAATCCGTGCCGTTGCTTCGGTGCGGCCGGACCTACCGGGCCGCGGCGGCTGCGCTCAGTGCCGCAATGGCCTCGTCGGCCGAGCCGGAATACGGCGAGTTGGGGAAGCGTGCGGAAGTCCCGTCCGGGTAAAGGGAGCAGAGTGGTGCGCGACGGGCGGTACCGCCCCGTATCTGAAGACGCAGCTGCCGAAAAACCCATGGTTGCACTGTGGCTGCCCCCGTAAAGTCATCCTGACCGAATCGGATCACGATCCGATTCGGAAGCTGCCCGGCATTCCATCCGCCGGGTAAGTCGTCCGTCTTCTGGTCATGTCGACGGGCGACTGCATTGACTGTGGAAACGTGCACGCGGAACTTTTCTCTGCATGACTACCGCCGACGGGCGCCGAGGTCCGTTTTACCCAGGTGGACCGGATTACGAGGTGCTCGCCCGATCGGCGAACATCAGACTGCCACTCTGACTTTGGCGAGACAAGAGTGATCTGCTGGCCGGAACCTGCAGTGGCAAGAATTGACCCTCAAGTGGCTGGTTCACTCTTTCCTCGTGCGATGGCACAAGAGCAAGTGCGGCATCGCACGCAAAGGCGTGCGCACTTGCTCAAGGCGGTCAGTCCTGGGCTTACGGGGCGGCCCGGCCTGTCCGCCGCCCGGGGGTGGCGGTGCGGCTGCCGCCGCCACCAGCGGTTTCGGCTCGCGCGGCCGGCGGTCGGAGGCGACCGGGGCGGGCGGTGGTCCGGAGCGTGCGACAGGCAGGCGCTCGTGCGTCGCGGGGGCGGGCTCGGTGTCAGTCGTGACTGGCACCGTTCCGCGTCCCCGTGCCGGGGGAGGGTGACTGGGCGTCACCCTTCCGGCCCGTGCGGTGATCCGAGGAGGTCAGGGGCGTCGGGCGCGGCCGGAAGTGGGCCGTCCGAGGTGTCGTCCCGGCACCGGCGAGGTGAAGTCCGGCCTCCGCACCTGCCAGGCACACATGAACTGCGTGTGGTTTCCAGCCAGTTGGGAAACAATTGGTTGACCTGCGACGGGTGCAGTGATCGGCTTACGAGGTTCGTATCCAACCCGCCTGGGGAGAGGGAGCAACACCGCTATGCGCAACAGATCGTTACGGGGGCGGGCCCGGCCGGCCGCGAGGGGCGCGGCACCGCTGGCGCCCGTGAGCCTGGTCGGCCCGGCGCATGCCGACAGTCACCTGCCCGCCACCGGCAGGCGCAACCCCCTTCGGGCGGCCACCGGTCACCCCGGCGGCGGGGCGGCCCCCACCGTCGTGGTCGACGTCGCCGGCGCAGCGTCCCCGGGCAGGTCCGCATGACCGCCCTCGCCACGACGACCCGGCGCCGACCGGGCCTGGCGCTCGGCGCGCTGGCCGGAGCGCTCGCACTGGACCTGAGCGGCATGGCCGTCCTGAACGCGGCCCTGCCGTCCGTCGGTGAACGCTTCGGCCTGGGCGACACCACCCTCCAGTGGGTCATGACCGCCTACTCCGTCACGTTCGCCGGCTTCCTGCTGGTCGGTGGCCGCCTGGCCGACGTCTGGGGCCGACGGCGGGTCTTCGAGGTCGGCGTCGCCCTGTTCACCGTGGCCGCGCTGGCCGGAGCCGTGGCACCGGACGGTGCGGTGCTGCTCGGCGCGCGGGCGGTCCAGGGCATCGGCGCGGCCCTGTCGGGCCCGGCCGCCCTGGCCCTGCTGACGGAGGTGTTTCCGGCCGGCCCGGAGCGCAGCCGGGCGTTGGGCGTGTACGCCGCGGTCGGCGCGGCCAGCTTCAGCGGCGGCATGCTGCTGGGCGGCGTGCTGACCGAGTTCCTCGGCTGGCGCTCGGTCCTGTGGTTCTCGGTGGCGCTCGGCGTGATCGTGCTGGCGGTCACCCGGGCCGGGCTGCCCGACGGAACGGGCCGCAGGGCCCCGTTGGACCTGGCCGGCGCCGTCTCCGGCACCCTCGGTCTGACGCTGCTCATCGTCGGCGTGAGCTGGGGCGGGACCGCGGCCTGGGGCATGGTGGCCGCCGCGGTGGTCTTCCTCGTGCTCTTCGTCGTGCGCGAACACCGCACGGCCGACCCGCTGTTGCCCCTCGCCCTCTTCCGGATCCCGGCCGTGCGGCTCGCGACCGCCGCGGCGGTCCTCCAGTACACGGCATCGGTCGGCATCGTCTTCTTCGCGCCGCTGTACCTCCAGGGCATGTTGGGATACTCCCCGGTCGCCTCGGGTCTCGCCCTGGTGCCGATGTCGCTGACGGTCTTCCTCACGGCCACCTTCGCCACCGGGCGCCTGCTGACCAAGTACAGCCCCCGCACCCTGATGGTCACCGGGCTCCTCCTCATCGGTGCGGGGACGGCGCTGTGGATGACGACCCCGGCGCACGGCAACTACGTGCTGCACGTGATGCCCGGGCTGGTGCTCAGCGGCTTCGGCCAGGGCCTCAACTTCCCCGCGATGACGACGGCCGGCCTCAACGGCGTGCCGACCCACCAGCACGCGGTCGCCGGCGCGGTGAACGTCGTCGCGCAGCAGATCGGATCCAGTGTCGGCGTCGCGGTCCTCGTCCTGGTCGCGGCGACCAGCGCCAGTCGTCTGTCGGGCTACCACCTGGCCTACCTCGGGGCCGCCGTCGCCTGCGCGATCGGTGCGGTGGCCATCGCGGCGGTCCGGCGGACCTGACCGCACGCGCAGCCGACCGGCCCGAGCACCGCGCGGGTCCGGTCGGCTGCGCCGGACAGGCGGTCCCTCGCCCCCGGGCAGCAGCGACGTACCCGAGCCCACCCCGCCCCCACGCCGCCGTGATCGGCGTCACACTCCGAAGCCGTCACGATCGCCGGAGCCACCGGGTCCCCCTCGTGTGACGACGAGCGGAACCGGAGGTGGGTGCGGTGGCACGGGTGGTGGTGGTCGGCGCGGGCTACGCGGGCGTGATGGCCGCGAACCGGCTGGCGGCGGCGGGGCGTTCGGACGTGGGAGTGACGGTGGTCAATCCCCGGCCGGACTTCGTGGAACGCGTCCGGTTGCACGAGCACGCGGCGGGTGCGACGCACGCGGCGGGTGCGACGCACGCGGTACGGCCGTTGAGCGGTCTGCTCCACCGCGACGTGCGGCTCAGGGTGGCCACCGTGGAGACGATCGCCGAGCGGTCGGTACGCCTCGACGACGGCGGCGCGCTCGCCTTCGACCACCTGCTGTACGCCGTGGGCAGCACGGCCGCCCACGGCCTGCCCGGGGCCGAGAACGCCTGGCACGTCGCCGACCTCGACGGCGCCCAGGCGCTGCGCACGCGCCTGCGGCAGCTGCCCGGGGGAGCGCGCGTCGTGGTGATCGGCGGTGGGCTGACCGGGATCGAGACGTCCGCCGAAATCGCGTACCACTACCCCTTCCTGGACGTCGAGTTGGTCGCGCCGGAGGTCGCCGCCTGGCTGCCCGACGCCAGCCGAACCCGCATCGCACGCAAGCTCGTGGACGCCGGCATCGTGCTGCGCACCGGTCGTCGGGCCACCGCGGTCCACCCCGACGGCGTGGCGACCGACGCCGGTTGGCTGCCGAGCGCGTGCACGGTGTGGGCCGGCGCGCTCGCCGTGCCGGACCTGGCGCGGCGCAGCGGCCTGCCGGTCGCGCCCGACGGACGCCTGCGCACCGACGAGACCTTGGTCTGCCTGGGCCACCCATGGATCGTCGGCGCGGGCGACGCGGTCGCACCGCCCCGGCACGTCGCCGGGCACCTGCGGATGAGTTGCCAAGCGGCGATGCCCCTGGGCGCCCACGCGGCCGACACGGTGCTGGCCCTGATCCGCGGGGAGCGACCGGTGGCGCTGTCGATCGGCATGGTGGGACAGGGCGTCAGCCTCGGCCGCCGCGACGGCTTCGCCCAGGCCACGCACCGGGACGACACCCCCCGACGGTTCACGTTGTCCGGACGGGCGGCGGCCCTGGTGAAGGAACGCGTGTGCCGCTTCACCCTCAGCTCGATGCGGTTCCCGCGCGCCTACCGTTGGCGTTCCGGCGCGACGCCGACGCTGCCCGCACCGACCCCGACCACCGTCCGATGAGCCGTGCGGGTTGACGGGCGGGCGCACCGCCACCCGATCCGAACGGCACCCGACCGGCACCGTTCCAATGGAGAAGGAGCATCACCATGAAGGCTGTCATCGTCTGCGTCTCGGCTTCCCACGGCAACACCAGGAAGGTCGCGGACGTCATGGGCCAGGCACTGCGGGCCCGCGTCGTCGATCCCGAGGAGATCGAGCCCGCCGACCTCGCCGGCTACGACCTCGTCGGCTTCGGCTCGGGAATCTTCTCGATGCGGTTCCATCCGCGGCTGCGCCGATTCGTCGCGTCGCTTCCCCGCACGGAACGGCGCGCGGCGTTCGTCTTCGCCACCAGCGGCCTGCCCGAACTGCGGTTCCGACCCTTCACCCGGCCCCTCGTGCGGCTCCTCGGGCAGAAGGGCTTCGAGGTGCGCGACACCTTCTCATGCCGTGCACTCGACACCTGGCTCCCGTTCAAGCCCGTGGGCGGCATCAACAAGGGACGGCCCGACGCCACTGACCTGGCGGCGGCGCGCACGTTCGCCGAAGGGCTGCGGGCACGGACCCGTGCGGCGTCCTGACCGCCCCGGACCGGCCGTGCAAGGCGGCCACCCGCGCACCGGAGCCACGCGTCGGCTCCGGGCGCCGGGCGGGGCGGGGCTGCCGCTCGCCCCGGGCGTCAGCCGCCGCGCGACGGCGGGGGAGTGGGCGCGGCCATCCGCGCCAGCACGGCCGCCACTTCCGCGTGCCCGTGCTGCCGGGCCCACCCGACGAGCTCGCCGACGACGTCCGCGTAGTGCCGTTGCAGTGCGTGCAGCGGCACGACGCAGCGCGCTTCGACGTCGCCCCCGCCCGCGCCGGAAAGCTGGTGCGCACGGTCGCAGACGGCGGTGACCTCGACTTCGACGGCGCCCCGCGCGCCCGCGACGCGGGGCGTCAGCCGCACGTAGTAGGGCCCTTCGAAGAAGTAGACCTCTCCGGCCTCGCCCGAAGCGGCACTGCGCAGCGCCTCGCCCATCGAACCGAGGACCGACACCGGGGAGTCGGTCCAGTGGGCCTCGGGGAAGTCGACGCCCCCGAGCGTGAACCAGATCTCCCCGGAGACCAGCCGGGGCCTGCCGGCGGAGACCGCCAACGCCGCCACCGGGACCGTCAGGCCGTCCACGTCAGCTGCTCCAAGGTTCCAGCGGGTAGATGGACCTCATCTCGCCCCCGCCCCGGGGGATCTGGAACTGCACCATCTTGCCCTCCACCACGGCCACTGCCTGGATCATTCGGGTCTGCGGGTCGTACCCGATCACCTTCGGATTGTTCCGCATCGCCTGTTGGGCGATCTGCGCCAACCGCGCGTCCGTCATCTGCGCAGGCCACAGGTCCTTCCGGGGCGTCACGCCGGACCCGCCGGGGAAGTGGTTCTTCCGTACGTGGGCGGTGTCCATGCCCTCGTACTGCCGGGGGACCTTCACCCCCTTCAGGCTCTTGGCGTCGCGCTTCATCGCGCAGTTGTGCACCAGGACCGGGGTGTCGCCGGCCAGCACGTAGTAGGTGTGGACGCCGTCGACGCTGAGGTTGTAGGTGCGCACGGCGGCGCGGTACGCACGGACCTCCCGGACCGTCGCCACGGCCGTGCCCGTCGTCTGGACGCGGTCGCCGCGCTGGAGGGCGGATGCCTCGGTCCAGCGCGCGGTGGTGACGTCGTAGAACAGGTGGTGCGCGGTCGAGCGGACCGTGCCGGTGCCGCGGGGGCCGGCGATGGTGAGTTCGACGAAGTCGCGGTCGTCGTCGGTGACCACGACCGCGGAGACGGTGTGCTGCTGCACCGCGCCGCTGCGCGGGGCGGCGTTGGCGATCCGGTCTCCCACCCGGAGGCGCTGGATGGGCTCCGTGCGCGCGTCCGCCATCAGGACGGGGGTGCCCGCCACGAAGCTGTCCTTGGAGCAGTCGGGGTTGGGGCCGGCGTCCTCCTTCGCGTTCTCGACCGCCTTGCCCCGCTCGGCCTGTTGCGCCTTGACCTTCTGGTCGATCTCGGCCTTGGCGAAGGCCATGGCCGTGATCTGGACCCGTGCCTGGAAGTTGAGCGTGTACGGGATGCGGACCGGCCGGCGGGTGGCCCGCGCCTGGGCGTCTGCCTCCCGCTGCTTCTCCGCCTTGATCCGCTGGACGATGGGGGCGGTCCCGGCGGCGACGCAACTCATCGTGCCGCCGCCGTTGATGGGCAGGGTCGCGGCCTGCGTACAGCCCCCGCCGGACTGCCCGTTGACGGTCACCTGTGCCGTCATGGAGGCGTTGACCGTGCCGGTCAGCCTGGCACCGGGAGCGGCGGTCGTGGTGGTGACGACGTTCTCGTTGACCGTGCAGGACTCCGAGCAGCGCAGGTTGCCGGTCTGGTTGAAGTTGAACCTGATCCCGAGGTCCACGGCATTGCCGAGGGTCTTGGTCTGCCCGATCAGGTCGTCGTACGCCTTGCCGACGTCCTCGGGGGACATTGGCGTGAAGTCGACGTTGCCCAGGCCCGGTTGGCTGGCCGAAACGGTGCGGTCGGCCGCGGCCGGGTGCACCGCGGCGGAGACCAGGCTCGTGCGGGCCAGGCCCCCCGACGACGAAGAGGACGACGAAGAGGACGACGAAGAGGACGACGATGAAGCCGAGGACGACGACGGGGCCGTCGGCCTGGCCGACGTCAGCTTCACCACCCGGTACGGCGCGGTGGCCGAGACGGAGAGCGCGCCGTCCGGCGTCGTCACGGTCAGCGTCGCGGCCCCGCCCTCGCCGCTCTTGGCGATCGGGAAGCCCGCGGTCCGGTCCAGCCCCGCCCACAACCGTGCGGCGAGCGCCGCGGGGGAGCGGGGCACGTCCGCCAGCGTGCTGGTCAGGCGGTCCGCGCCGGTGACCCACTTGCCGTCCAGGGTGCCGGCGGAGAGCCCGTCCGGCAGGTCGGTCAACAGGTCCTTCGGAGGCTTGGCGTAGGTCTTCCCGTCGACCGTCAGGACCTCGGTGCGGCGCCCGGCGGCGGTGATCGTGCCGTGCGCCTCGCTCCCGGCGGTGACGGTCAGGTCCCACGTCGCGCCGTCCGGGGCGGAACCCGTGTAGTGCGCCGCGGGTTGCTGGGCCAGGTTGTAGACCGCCAGGTAGAACGGGGCCCGTTCCGCGTCGGTGTCCTTCGCGGCCTCGGGCCGTGCCGACCACCACAGCAGGGTCCCGGCGACGACCGCCAGCACCAGTCCGCACACCGCGACCCCCAGCAACCAGGGCCGTCGCCATCCACTCCGCACCGGCGGCGGGGGCGGTGCGCCCGCCCCGGCCGGTCCCCATCCGGGATGTCCCGCCGGTGCCGTCCGGTCGTGCGGGTACCCTCCGCCCAGTTGCTCACTCATGCCGTGCACTCCCCCGTGAATGTCCGACCGTCGCCGTCAGCGACAGGAGGTCAGTCTGGGTGCCGCGTTCCAGCTGTCAATCGTTCGAGCGAGACACCGGCGATTATCGGACAGTTGACCGTGCTGTGGGTGAACGGCGGTGCCCCGCAGCGCCGTTGGCCGCCCGGCCTCGCCCAGACGGTGCCTCCGCTCCGGCCGAGGACCTGACACGGACGGGCGTACGGGTGTCCGCCCACCGGACCCCTCCGTGCGGAAAAGGGGGATGCGCACGGCCCGCGGCACTGCCAGGCTGCGCCGGTGGACCGTGAACAGATCTCCCGGATCGCCCATGCCGATCACCCGATCAAGGCCCCGCTCGATGACGCCGCGGTGCGCCGACTACTCGCCCGCGGGCTGCCCCGCGGCGACGAACGCGTCCTCGACCTCGGCTGCGGCAGCGGGGAATGGCTGCTGCGCGCCCTGGCCGCGCACCCGGACCTGCACGCCGAGGGCGTGGACACCTCAGCGGACGCCCTGGCGCAGGCCCGCGAGTCGGCGCGCGACCGCGGCGTGGCCGAGCGCCTCGTCCTCCACCACCAGGACGCCGCGGACTTCGCGTCGGCGCAGCCGTTCGACCTGGTGGTCAGCGTGGGAGCCGCGCACGCCTTCGGCGGCCTGCCCGGCACGCTCGCGGCGGCCCGCAGGCACCTGGCCCCCGGCGGCCGGGTCCTGATCGGCGACGGGTTCTGGGAACACCCGCCGTCCCCGGAAGCGGTCGAGATGCTCGGCGACTTCAGCGACCTGGCGACGACCGTGGACCGGGTCGTCGCCGAGGGGTGGACCCCCGTGCACGGGCACATCAGCACGCGCCGCGAACTGGACGCCTACGAGTGGGCGTGCTGGGGGGCGCTGGCTTCCTGGGCCCTGGACCGGCCGGCCGAGCCCGACGGTGCGCACGCGCTGGCGACCGCCGCCGCCCGCCGTTCCGAATGGCTGCACGGCTACCGGGGCGCGTTCGGCTTCGTGTCCCTGGTGGTGCGTCGGACGCCCGAGCTGCCCTGAACGCCCGCCCTTTCCGCGGCCGGGTGCGGCGACTGCTCCTGCGGGCGTTCCGCGATCAGGTGGAGCAGTGCCGCCACCCGCCGGTAGGGGTCGGTGCGGCCGGCGCGCTCTTCGTGGCGGAGGATCGCGTCGAGGGTCTTCGCGTCCGGCAGCGGCGCGTCCGAGGCCGCGTGGTCGGTGAACACCCGGACCCCGTACCACCGGCGGACGGCCATCCCGCGCCGCGCCAACGCCGCCGTGAGGTCGGCCAGGCGATCCGCACGCGCGTCCACGCCGATCCGGTTGCGGTAGGCGCGCCCCTCGAACGCCCCCTCGACGGCGTCCCAGTCGGCCAGCAGTCCCGGGCGCATGGCCAGGGCGTCGCCGTTGCGCACGAGCAGGGAGGCGAAGCCGCCCGGCGCCAGGACCTGCCCGACGGCGTCCAGGAGGGGACCGGGATCCGGGAAGTACATCAGGACGCCCTGGCAGAGCACCACGTCGTGGCTCGCCGGCCCGAACGCCTCGACCAGCCGCTCGGCGTCCCCGCGGACCAGCCGCACCCGGTCGCGGACCTCGACCGGCTCCTTCGCCAGTGCGGCGCGGAAGTCGTCGAGCAGTTGGGCCGAGGCGTCCAGTCCGGTGACCGCGTGCCCTCGGCGGGCCAGTTGCAGGGCCTGCGTGCCCTGGCCGCAGCCGACGTCGAGCACCCGGCGGGGCGGCAGATCAGGCAACTGGTCGGCGAGTTGTCGCGCCACCACCTCTTGACGCACGACCTGCCGCAGCGTCCCCAAACGCGCCCGCCACTCGGCCTGCCCCGCCGCGAAACCCTCGTTCACGTCGCCTCCTCCGCCATCCGGCCGACGCGGAGCCTAGCGCGTGTCCGAGGGGCCATGGCGGGGCACGGCACCGGCTACCGCGGTGCGTTGCGGGCCGCCGCCTCCCCGAGCCGCGGGTGCGGGGCCCGGCTTCCGGCCGACCCGTCGGGGGTGCCCGGGCCGCACTGGTAGAGGGTCTGCGCGGTGGCGCCCGGGCCCGGTCGGGCGGGCTTCGGCGCGTGCGGGCCGGCGTAGGCCGAGGCCGGGACGCGGGGGCAGTCGGTGCGCACCCAGTCGGCGATCCGGGCGGCGGTCGTCGCGCTGCCGCCGCCGAACGGGGTGCCGGCGCCGCGGCCCGTGCCGAGGAGGACGAAGCGGACCGCGCCCGTGTCCACCAGGTGTTGGAACTGCGGTTCGGTGGGGAACGGGACCTGGCCGCTGAAGCCGCCGAGCGCCAGGACGTGGGCGCCGGTGGCGAGGATGTAGGGGGACGCGCCGTTCCAGCCGTCGGTGGCGAAGGCGTAGCGGGACGTGCCGCGGTGGGCGGTGGTGTAGGCGAGCAACGCGCGCTGTTCTGCGCTGAGTTGACCGGTGGAGGCGCCGAAGCCGCCCTTGCCGTGTCCGTTGCCCGGCCACTTCGACGAGCCGTGGCCGCCGTGTCCGCCGCGCATGCCGGACGGGCCGACCGCGCCCATGCCGGAACTGCCGTACGCGGGGTTGAGGACCTGGACCGCCCAGGCGCCCGGCGCGAGGAGCAGGGCGGCGAGCGAGGCCGCGAGACCGGCCAGTGCGAGGCGCCCGCCGGTCCGGGGGCCGCCGGGGCGGGCGAGGACCAGCAAGGCGACGGCGGCCAGCCCCAGTGCGCCCACGGCGGGGGCCAGCCATGGGAGGAAGGTCGGGAACTCGCTGGCGAGGAACGCGCCCCAGGCCGCGGTCGCGGCGACCGCACCGGGCAGCACCCACGAGCGGCGCCCACCGGCCCGGTACGCCCGCCACAGCGCGACGGTCCCGCCGCCGGTCAGTGCGGCCAGCGGTACGGCGATCACGCCCATGTAGTACGTGTGGCCGCCGACGCTGCCCGCGCTGAACACCAGGAAGTAGGTGGCCAGCCAGGTGCCCCACAGGGCGAAGCCGGCGCGGATCCGGTCCGTGCGCGGCCGGCCCCGGCGCCACAGGAGTCCGCAGACCACCGCGACGGCGGCGAACGGGTAGAGCCAGCCGGTCTGCGACGCGAGCGACGGGCCGAACATCTTCCCCCAGCCGTCCTGGGAACCGCCGCCGAAGCCGCCGGGACCGCCGCCGCGGGCGGTGTGCTGGGGGAGCGCGGCGGTGGCCGGGTGGCGCACCGCCGGTGCGTGGGACGTGCCGCTGCCGGTGATCTGCTGTGGTGCGTGGGGGGCGTCGTGGCCCGGGGCCGCGGCGCGCTGCGACCGGAGGGCCTGCGACGGGCCGGTGCCGCGGCCGCCGTCGTGCGCGCCGCCGCCGTGGCCCCCGCCGCCCCGCGTCGCGCTGATGCTGCCGGTGGAGGCGGCGCTGACGCCCAGGGAGGAGAAGCGGTTGAGGAAGTTGTAGCCGACGACCATGCTGAACGCGGAGTTGTTCGTGGTGCCGTCGACGTACGGCCGGTCCTGAGCGGGGGTGAGGGCGACGGCCACCATCCACGAGGCCGAGACGGCGGTCATCACCAGCGCGGAGAGCGCGAGGTGGGCCAGTCGCCTGCGCAGCGCCACCGGTGCCGAGAGCAGGTACACCAGGGCGAGCGCGGGAAGCACCGCCCACGCCTCCAGCATCTTCGACTGGAAGCCGACGCCGACCCAGACGCCGGCCAGCACCAGCGGACCCACCCGGCCCGCCGCGGCCGCGCGCTGGGTGGCCTCGGCGGCGAGCAGCACGCACAGGGTGAACAGCGGGTCCTCGACGGAGGTGCGGAACAGTCCCACCGCCACCGGGGTCAGCAGGAACGCGCCGCCGGCGATCAGCGCCGCGTGGTCGCCGGCCCAGCGGCGCACCACCCGGTACAGCACCAGCAGGCTCGCCACCCCCTCCAGCACCTGGGGCAGGGTCAACGCCCAAGGGTGGAAGCCGAAAATCCTGGCAGAAAGTGCCTGCGGCCAGAGGAATCCCGGCAATTTGTCGAGGGTGATCGAATTGCCGGGATCGAACGAGCCGTAGAAGAACGCCTTCCAGCTTTCCGTCATGCTGCGCGCGGCGTTCGCGTAGAAGGTGTGGTACTGGCTGTGGTTGATGCCCCACGCGTAGAGCACGGCGGCGAGCACGGCGAGGACCAGCAGCGCGGGTCGTGCGTATGCAGGCTGACCCACCGGCGAACGCCACGGCGCGCGACGGGGGGCGGCGCCGGTGGGGGTGGTTCTGTCGAGGACTGTCGTGGCCATGCGCTGCAGTCTTCGGCATGTTCGGAGCCCGTCACGCCCCAGTCGGCCGTTCCAAGGAATTTCTCATCGGATGCGGGGGAAGCCTTTACCGACCTGATCCCGCCTTTAATCCGCGCCGCGCGATTCATTACCCGCGCCGGTGACGCCGCACGCGATTCCCGTCGCGGCGCCCGTCGGGTGGACGGGCCTTCCGGGCGGCGCGGTCAGTGGTCCATGGCCATGTTGGTGTCGCCGGCCTGCGGGTCGAGGAGCGTGCCGTCGGACGTGCCCGTCGCCCAGGGGGCGTCGTGCGGGGCGGCGCTCGCCGGCGCGGTGAGGATTCCCAGCGCGGCGAGGGTTCCGATGAGGGCGGCAGCGACACGGCGCATTGCGTTGGGCCTTCCCGTGTGAGCGTGTGGGTCGCGCTCACCTTGCCCGTATTGCCCCGCTTGTATGCGCTGTGTCCCTCAACTGGCGGTTGCCGTGCGGTCGTCGGCCCGTCGGGGCGTCGTCACGGTTCCGGGGAACCCCCGGGTGTGCCAGGTGCTGCCGTCGGGGGCGACCGCGAACCCCTCGTGGTCGTCGAGTGCGGTCAGCCAGTCCCGGGCGTCCGGGCCCATGGCGAAGGCGGCCGTGGCGTAGGCGTCGGCGAGGGTGAGGCTGCGGCCGACGACGGTGAGCGAGGCGAGCCGCGTCGCCGGCGCACCGGTGTGCGGGTCGCGGACGTGCGGCCCGCGCTCGGCGGTGCCCGAGGTGGCGACGGCCAGGTCGCGACCGGTCACGACGGTGCACAGGTGGTCCGGGCGCAGGGGATGGGCGACCCCGATCCGCCAGGGCAGGCCGGGGGCCGCCTCCCCGCTGAGCTGGAGGTCGCCGCCGCCGTTGACGCAGGTGTGGTGGGCGCCGGCGGCCCGCAGGAGGTCGGCGGCACGTTCGACCGCCCAGCCCTTGACCAGCCCGGTCGGGTCGAGGCTGCCGCCCGCGGTGACGCTGAACCACCCGTCGGTGGTGCGCCCCACCCGTTCGCAGAGGGCGAGGACCTCGCGCACCTCCGCGGGGCAGTCGGCGAGCCGCAGCGCACCGCGCGCCAGTCGGCTGACCGCGCTGTCGGGACGGTAGGTCGAGAAGACCGCGTCGACGTGGTGCAGCCAGGCGACGGCCTCGCCCAGGGCGGACTCGATGGCGGCGGTCCGGGCGTCGCGCACGTCGAAGGAGAAGACCGTGCCCATCGCCCGTTCGACGTGCCGCAGTCCGCGGCGGGGCTCAGACACCGGCCTGGTCCAGGGCGCTCTGCAGGGACCGGATGTAGCCGGCGCTGGTGTAGCTGGCGCCGGACACCGCGTCGATGCCGGCGCCGTGCGCGGCGAGCGCCTCCTGTGTCAGGCGCGGCACCGCGTACGCCGCGATCTCCTGGTCGCGGCCGTTCTCCGACGGGACGTGCAGCACGCGGACGCCGGTCAGCCGGCCGGCCGCGACGGTGGCCGCGACCTGCACGGTGCCGTAGCGGGTGCTGACCGGATCGCCGGTGAAGGTGCCGCTGGGCGGATGGGCGGCCCGCGGCGCACTGCCGGTGGGAGCCGGGGACGGCGCGGCGCCGCCCTGGGCCAGGTCGTCGGTCAGGCCGGCGGGCTGGTGGGGCTTGAGGGCGAGCAGGAGGACGACCAGTGCGCTGGTCGACGCTGCGGTCAGAACGGCTCGGCGCACGACGGCTCCTCAGAACGCGAACGATTCGTGGTGGATGTGGTGGCGGGGCACGCCGGCCCCGCGCAGGGCGCGGCGGGCCGCGTCGGTCATGCCGGGCGGACCGCACAGGTACACCTCGTGGGCGGCCAGGTCCGGGACCAGCTGCCGCAGCGCCCGGGCCGTCAACGGCACCGCGTACGCGGCCGGTTCGTCGACGCAGTAGTGGACGGCCGCACCGCGGGCCGCCGCGATCGCGTCGAGTTCGGCGCGCAGTGCGAGGTCTTCCGGGCGCCGCGCCCGGTACACCAGGGTGACCTCGCCGGGGAGGGTTTCGAAGAGCGTGCGCAGGGGGGTGATGCCGACGCCGCCCGCGAGCAGCAGCACCTTCGGCGCGCGGCGCCGCGCCCCGGTGAAGGCACCGTAGGGCCCTTCGGCCCACACCCGGGTGCCGGGCCGCAGCCGGGCCAGGGCCGCACTGTGCCCGCCGGCGGCCTTGACGGTGATGCGCAGGTGCCGGGGCAGCGGCGGCGCGGACAGCGAGTAGGGGTTGGCGGTCCACCACAGGCCCGGGGCCAGGAAGCGCCAGCGGAAGAACTGGCCGGGCCGGGCGCCGAGTTCGGTCAGCCGCTCACCGGCGAGGTGCACCGACACCACCCCCGGCGCCTCCGGGCGGACGTCGACGACGCGGAGCCGGTGGCGCAGCGCCCGCCGCACCGGGACCGCGAAGCGGTACCAGACCAGCAGCGCCGCCACGGCCCCGTACAGGGCGTACCAGCCCCACTGCGCGGGGCGCCGACCCACGAAGTCCGCGCCGTTGGCGAGCTGGTGGCCGAAGGCGAGGAAGAGGGCCAGGTAGGTGGCGAAGTGGAGGTAGTGCCAGGTCTCGTAGCTCATCCGGCGCCGGGCGGCGCGCGCCGAGACCAGGCCGGTGCCCAGCAGCAGCACGCAGCCGACCGTGGCCTTGAGCATGTCCGGGTAGTCCAGGACGAGCGTGGTCGCCTCGTGCAGCACGCCGCTGCGCGAGGTGAGGGTGTAGCCCCAGACGATCAGCAGCACGTGCGTCAGCACCAGCGAGACCGTGTAGCGCCCGGCGGCGGCGTGCCAGCGCGCGAGGCGGTCGGTGCCCAGGGCGTGGTCGAGCAGCGGAACGCGGGCCATCAGCGCGACCAGGACCGCGCAGGCGTAGCCGGCCAGCAGGCCGGTGATCCGGCCGGCACCGGTGAGCCAGCCCGCCGGGCCCACCACGGAGGCGGTGCCGGTCCACCACAGGGCCAGCACACCGAGCGCTCCGGCCCCGATGACGGCCTGCACCAGCAACGGGGCCGGGGCCGGCGGCCGGCGCGGCGGGGCGCCGCCGCGGGCACTGCGGTGACTGTGCGAGAGGGTGCTCATGGGGCTTTCCTTCCGTGGTCGGCGCCAGCGTCGCAGCGCAACCTCTGAAGAACCTCTGAGCGACGGCCCGCCGGCCGATTCACAGGAAACTCAGAGCCGGCACAGACCTGAGCACGCCCCGGCGGGAGGGATGCTTGAAGCACCATGCACACGCACCGCCGCCCCCCTTCCCCGCTGCACGGCCCCGACGGCTCGCCGCTGCGGGTCCTCGTGATCGACGACGAGCCGGACCTCACCGAAGTGCTCTCCGGCGCCCTGGCGGGCGAGGGGTGGGAGGTCCGCAGCGCCGCCGACGGCACCACCGCGCTCGCGCTGGCCAGGACCTTCCGCCCGCACGCCGTCGTCCTGGACTGGATGCTGCCCGACATCGACGGCCTCCAGGTGCTGCGCCAGCTGCGCCAGGAGCTGAAGACGGTCTGCGTGCTGTTCCTCACCGCGCGTGACGCGGTGGAGGACCGGATCGCCGGCATCACCGCCGGCGGCGACGACTACGTGACCAAGCCGTTCAGCCTGGAAGAGGTGCTGGCACGGCTGCGCGGCCTGCTGCGGCGCGCCGGCATGGCGCACGAACCGGACGGCGACCAGCTCGTCGTCGGGGACCTCGTCATGGACGAGGAGGCCAGGGAGGTGGTCCGCGGCGGCGCACTGATCGACCTGTCCCGCACCGAGTTCGAGCTGCTCCGGTTCCTGATGCGCAACCCCCGGCGGGTGCTGTCCAAGGCGCAGATCCTCGACCGGGTCTGGTCCTACGACTTCGGCGGCCGGTCACACGTCGTCGAGCTCTACATCAGCTACCTGCGCAAGAAGATCGACGCCGGCCGGACCCCGATGATCCACACGGTCCGCGGCGTCGGCTACGTCCTGAAGCCGGAGTCCTCGTGAAGCGGCTTCGCCCCCGCACCCTGCGCAGTCAGCTCACCGCCGGCCTCGTGGCGCTGCTGGCGCTGGCCTGCCTGGCGGTCGGCGTCACCACGGTCGTCGCCCTCGAAGGGTTCCTGGTGGGCCGCCTGGACCAGCAGCTCTCCGCCTCGGCCGGCCGCTTCGCGGCGAGCCTGGAACACGAGGCCAGGCCGGACGCCGACAACCAGCCGGACACCCGCGGCCAGTCCGAGGGCACCTTCGGCGCCCGGCTGCTGGCCGGCACGCCGACCCGGGCGGCCGTCGTACGGGACCGGACCGACGCCGCGGTGCCGCTGTCCGCCGACGACCGCCGGGCGCTGGCCGCCCTGCCGACCGACGGCTCCGGGCACGACGTCCGCCTGTCCGCATTGGGGCGCTACCGCGTCAACGCGGTCGCGGGGGACGATCGCGACGTCCTGCTGACCGGGCTGCCGCTGCGTCCGGTGGAGGAGACGGTGCACCGCTTGGAAGCGGTCGAGACGGCGGTGTTCGGCGGGGCCCTGGTGGTGACCGGGGTCCTGGGCGCGCTGTGGGTGCGGCTGTCGCTGCGCCCGTTGCGCCGGGTCACGGCCACGGCGGCGAGCGTGGCCGAGCTGCCGCTGGCCAGCGGCGAGGTCGCGATGCCGGCACCGGTGCCGGTGGCGGACCCGCGCACCGAGGTCGGTCAGGTCGGCACCGCCCTCAACCGGATGCTCGGCCACGTCGGCAACGCCCTGGAGCGTCGCCACGCCAGCGAGGAACGACTGCGGCACTTCGCCGCCGACGCCAGTCACGAGCTGCGCACCCCGGTCGCCAACGTCCGCGGCCACGCCGAACTCGCCCTCCGGCACACCGGCCCGGTGCCGGGCCCGGTCGGGCGCTCCCTGGAACGCATCCAGGCGGAGTCGGAACGGATGAGCCGCCTGGTCGACGACCTCCTGCTGCTGGCCCGCCTCGACGCCGGCCGCGCCCTGGAGCGCGAACCGGTGGACCTCACGCGCCTGGTGCTCGACGCGGCCGACGACGCACGGGCCGCCGGCCCCGACCACCGCTGGCTGCTCGACCTCCCCGAGACCGCGGTGACCGTGCAGGGCGACGAACACCGCCTGCACCAGGTCGTCGGCAACCTCCTCGCCAACGCCCGGATGCACACCCCGCGGGGGACCGCCGTGACGGTGCGGCTGGCCACCGACGACGGGGGGACCCGCCTGACCGTCGTCGACGACGGCCCCGGCGTACCCGAGGAACTGCAACCCGACGTGTTCGGCCGCTTCGTCCGGGTCGACCACAGCCGCTCGCGGGCCGCGGGCGGCACCGGCCTGGGGTTGGCCATCGTCGAGGCGGTGGTCACCGCGCACGGCGGCCGGGTCGTCCTGCACAGCCGTCCCGGACGCACCGAGTTCACCGTGACCTTCCCCCGGGCGGCAGCCGGCGCGGGCGGCGGCTGACACACGACGGTGCGGCCGGCGGCCGGCCGAACTTGCCCGGCAGGGCAAACCGGTGCGTTCCCGAGTGGGAAATGTGGAATCCGGTACCGGGACCCGCGCCGTGGTCTACTTTGCCCCCGTGGACCAGCTGATCTCCTCAGACCCGACGCACATAGGCCCCTACCGCCTGATCGCCCGCCTGGGCGCCGGCGGCATGGGGCTGGTGTATCTGGGCCGTTCCGAGGCCGGGCGGACCGTCGCGGTGAAGGTCGTCCAGGCCGAACATGCCCAACATCCGGAATTCCGCCGGCGCTTCGCCCGTGAGGTCGCGGCCGCCCGGAAGGTGGGCGGCGCGTGGACGGCGGCGGTGCTGGACGCCGACACCGACGCCGAGGTGCCGTGGGTGGCGACCCAGTACATTCCGGGTCCGGACCTGACCACCGTGGTGGCGCACGACTTCGGACCGCTGCCGGAGGACTCCGTGCGGGTCCTGGCCAACCGCCTGGCCCTCGCCCTCCAGGCGGTGCACGAGGCGGGGCTGATCCACCGGGACCTCAAGCCGTCCAACGTGCTGGTGACGGTGGACGGCCCGCGCGTGATCGACTTCGGCATCGCGCGGGCCATGGACAGCCTTGCCGGGGACAGCCTGCACACCCGCACCGGCATGCTGATCGGGTCCCCCGGCTTCATGTCGCCCGAGCAGGTCCGCGGGCTCGAACTCACCCCGGCCAGCGACGTGTTCTGCCTGGGCGCGGTCCTCGTCTTCGCCGCCACCGGACGCCTGCTCTTCGGTGCCACCGAGACCGGACTGCACGCCCACCTCTTCCGGATCGCCGAGGATGAGCCGGACCTGACCGGCGTCCCCGCGTCGCTGCTCGACCTCGTCCGCGCGTGCCTCGACAAGGATCCGGCCGCGCGGCCCACCCTCCCGGAGGTTGCGGCCGGCACGGCCGAGGCCGCCGCAGGCGAGTGGCTCCCGGGCTCGGTGCTCGCCCAACTCGGCCGTCATGCGGCGCAGTTGCTGGACTTCGCGCCGGAAACCGCCCTCTCCGATGCCGCCGTCGCAGCCGCCGCGCAGCCGCGCGTCCCGGATCCGCAGGCACCGCCGCAGACACCGCCGCCGACGCCCTCGCCGCCGGCCTACGCCCCCACGACCCCGGCGCAGTTCGTCCCGCCGCAGGGGTTCGGCCCACCCCTGGGAGCGGCCTGGCCCGCCCCGGCCCCCGGCGACGGCGGGCGGCTTCCGCACCCCAAGCGGTGGTGGGGACTGGCGGTGGTGGCCCTCGTGCAGTTGCTCGTGCTGTTCGACGCGACGTCCCTGCGCGCGGCGCTGCCGTTGATCGTGCGCGATCTGCACCTGCCGGCCGACGACCTGCGCACCATGACGACCGCGTACGCGCTGGCCTTCGGCGGGCTGCTGCTGCTCGGCGGGCACCTGGCGGACCTGATCGGCCGCAAGCGGATGGTGGTCATCGGGCTGTCCGGCTTCGCGGTGGCCGCGGTGGTCGGTGGCCTGGCCCCCGATTCCGGCGTGCTGATCGCGGCCCGCGCCCTCCAGGGCCTCTTCGCCGCGCTGGTGTCGTCGGCCGCACTGGGCCTGGTCCTGGTCAACTTCACCGAACCGAAGGCCCGGGCCCGGGCCTTCGGCGTCTACGCCGCGACGGCCGCGGGCGGCTCGGTCGTGGGCCAGCTCGCCGGCGGGTGGTTGGCGACGAGCCTGAGCTGGCGCTGGTGCCTGTACGCCGCCGTCCCGCTCACCGTGATCGCGCTGATCGGGACGGCCACCCTGGTGCACGACCACCCGGCCCGCACCGGCCCGCGCCTCGACGTGCCGGGCCTGCTGCTCGGCTCCGGCGGGATCCTCGCCCTCGTCTACGGCTGCCAGGAGACGGCCGCCGGCGGCTGGGCGAACTGGCTGGTGCTGGTGCCGTTGGCGGTCGGCGCCGCCCTGCTCGTGGCCTTCGTGCAGTGGCAGCGGAAGACGGCCGCCCCGCTGCTGCCGCCGTACGTCCTCGCGGACCGCGATCGGCTCGGTGCGCTGCTGGCCCTGTTCCTCGCCGGCGTCGGCACGTTCGCCCTCCTGCCGACCCTGACCGAGCACGTGGGGAGCGTCCGCGGCTACCCGCCGAGCGCCGCCGCCGCGGCCATGCTGCCCGCGGCCGTCGCGATGGCCCTCGGCGCCACGCAGCTCTCCGCGCGACTGCTGAACCGCGTGCCGCCGCGCAACCTGATCGTGCCGGGCTTGCTGCTCACGGCGCTCGGCATGCTGCTGCTGACCCGACTCGGGCCCGACAGCGGGTACGTCACCGTGGCCCTGCCCGGCATGCTCCTCGCCGGCCTGGGACTGGGTGTCGCGCTGATGCCCCTCCTCGCCGTCGCGACGGACGGTGTCGCCGCCCCGGACTCCGGCGCGGGCGCGGCCGTGACGGGCGCGGCCAACCAGGTGGGCGGGGTGCTCGGGGCGGCGCTGTTCGGCAGCGTGGTCTCGGCGGTCGTCGCGGCCCGGATGGCGGCCGTGCCCGGGGTTCCGCCGGGCCTCGTCGCGGCGAACTCGAACGGTCAGGTCGTCGATCTGCGGGTGGCTCCGCCGCAGCTGGCCCGCGTGCTCAGGGACGCGACGCTCGACGGCTACGCCACCGCCCTGTGGTGCGCGATCGGCGGCACGCTGCTCGCGGCGCTGGTCGCCGGCCTGCTGGTCAGGACCGCCAGGTCCGTCGGGTCCGTGGCGTCCGTCGGGTCCGCGGAGCAGGGGCCGTCAGGCGTCCCCGGCCCCTTCGGCGGTCAGTAGGGCCAGCAGCCCGGGGAACCGCTGCTCGACGTCGGCCCGGCGCAGGGTGGCCATCCGGCTGTTGCCGCGGTTGACCTGGCGGATCAGGCCCGCCTCGCGGAGCGTGCGGAAGTGGTGGGTCACCGTCGCCTTGCTGACCGGCAGGGCGAAGGAGCTGCAGGTGCGTTCCGCGCCGTCGGGCCCGGCGGCCAGTTCCCGCACGACGCGCCGCCGCAGTGGGTCGGCCAGTGCGGACAGGACGTCGCCGAGTGCCATCTCGGCGAGCGCGGGGTGCCCCTCGTCGTCGGGCATCGTCATCACCTCCAAGGTACGGCTTGCATCATACCTAGCCGCTCGTTACCGTTCCATAGGTACGACGTGGGTCGTACCTACGGAACAGGAGTCGCGATGCACCAGCCGTTCACCCTCGTGGGCACCGCCCGTCCCAAGCCCGAGCGCGCGGACGAACTGCGGGACCTCCTGCTCTCGTTCGTCGAGCCGACCCGGCGGGAGCCCGGCTGCCTGGAGTACCACTTCCACGAGGACCGCGACGAGCCGGGCGTGTTCGTCTTCTACGAGGCGTGGCGCAGCGAACGGGACCTGGACGCGCACCTGGCCCTCCCGCACCTCCGCGACTTCTGGGCGCACCGCATGGAGTACCTGGAGCGCGACCTGGAGATCCGGTACCTCACGATGCGCAGCCCCTACGCCTCCCGGTCCACGGAGGTCAGCGACATGTCCGCGTAGCGGTCGCCCGCGACCCGGCCGGCGAGCGGCTCCAGGAGCGCCAGTTCGTCGGCGGTCAGGACGATCCGGGTGGCCGCCGCGTTCTCGAACAGGCGGCCGCGCCGGCGGGTCCCGGGGATCGGCACGACGGTCAGGCCGTGCTCCCGGGCCCGCTGCTGCACCCAGGCCAGGGCGATCTGCGCGGTGCTGGCGCCGTGCGCGGCCGCGATCGCGTGCAGCGGCGCCAGCAGCGCGACGTTCGCCTTGGCGTTGTCGCCGCTGTAGCGCGGCAGCGCCTGCCGGAAGTCGCTGCCGGACAGGTCCGTGCTCGCGTCGGCGAAGGCACCGGTCAAAAAGCCGCGGCCGAGCGGCGAGTACGGCACGAAGGCGACGCCGAGTTCGGCCGCCGCGCCGACCGCGCTGCGCTCGACGTCCCGGCTGAAGACCGACCACTCCGACTGGAGCGCGGTGATCGGGTGCACGGCGTGCGCCTCGCGCAGTTCGGCACCGGTGACCTCGCTCAGTCCCAGGTGCTTGACCTTGCCCTCGCGCACCAGGTCGGCCATGGCGCCGACGGACTCGGCGAGCGGGACGGCCGGGTCCCTGCGGTGCATGTAGTACAGGTCGATGACCTCGACGTCCAGGCGGCGCAGGCTCGCCTCGACGGCCGTCCGCACGTACGCGGGATCGTTGCGGATGGCCCGGTGGCCCGGGTCGTCGGCACGGAACTCGAAGGCGAACTTGGTGGCCAGGGTGATCTCGTCGCGGTGCGCGGCGACGAACGGCGCGAGGAACTCCTCGTTGCTCCCCATGCCGTACATGTCGGCGGTGTCGATGAGGGTGACGCCCGCTTCGACGGTGGCTTCCAGGGTGTCCCGGGCCGCGTCCTGGTCCGTCGCTCCGTAGGCGGCGCTGATGCCCATGGCGCCGAAGCCCTGGACGCCGACGAGGGGGCCGCCGGTGCCCAGTTCGACCGTGTCGATCCGTTCGATGGGGTGGCTCATGATGGCGCTCAGGCCCTTTCCGGCGCCTCGGGGGCGCCCGCATAGAAGTCGATCTTGGCGTCGAGCACGGCGAGGGTGTCCTGGAGCTCCGCGATGCGCGCGGCGACCTCCTGCCGGGACTGCTGGAGGATCGCCCGGCGTTCGCCGTAGGTGGCCTCGCCTCCCTGGACCAGCTCCGCGAAGCGGACCATGTCGGCCACCGGCATTCCGGTCAGCCGCAGCTTGGTCACGAACGCGAGCCAGTCCAGGTCCCGGTTGCGGAACAGGCGTTGGCCCGTGTGCGACCGCTCCACCTGCGGCAGCATCCCGATCTGCTCGTACCAGCGCAGGGTGTGGGCCTTGAGCCCGGTGAAGGCCGCGACCTCGCTGATCGTGTAGCGGTCCTGGCCGTCGGGGCGGGGGTGCACCGTCCCCGCGGACACGCAGGCGTCCACGGGTGGTGGTTGCACGGGGGAGCTGTCGATCGCCGTCATGTCGACCACGCTAGGAGGTTCAAGTGCACTTGAGGCAAGCGCCCCCCGACGCCGATCGAGGTCCGGTCAGGAGTGCCGGCCCCACTGTCCCCGGTGGACGACCTCGTCCGCCGCGCGGCGGCGTCGGGCGACCCGGGCGCTCTGCGCGGGGACGTCGTCGGCGCGGTGGCCGATCGTGATCCCGCCGATGGGGTCGTAGGCGTCGGGCACCCCGAACTCGGCCCGGAAGGCGCCCAGGTGCTCCGGCATGATGCCGAAGAAGCACGCGCCGAGTCCCTCGTCGACGGCGGTCAGCAGCATCAGGAGCGCGGCCATCCCCGTGTCGATGTGCCAGTAGGGCGCCGGCCAGCGGGCCTCGGCGCGGTCCTGCCAGCCCTTGTCGGGCTCGGCGTAGCGTTCGAGGTAGGCCGCCTTGTGGGCCAGCGGCACCACGACCAGCGGGGCGTCCTGCATGGTGGGGGTCTGCTCGACGCGGGTGGGCACGAACGGCCAGAAGCGGGCGCGGTCGGCGGGGTCGGTCAGGGCCAGGAACGCCCAGCCCTGGGAGAAGCCGGCGGACGGCGCCCGCAGTGCGGCGGCGAGCACCCGCTCGACCACCTCGGGGGGCAGCGGCCGGTCGGAGTAGTGGCGGATCATGCGCCGGCGGCGGAGGACCTCGGAGAATTCCATGCCGGCACACCTTCCCACCGAGCGGGCTCCGCCAACCGGGTCCCGCTCTCCGCTCTCATTGTCAAGTAGGCGTCCAATATGGGGAGTTGCCGATGCCTGGCGCTGACTGGAAGGTCACGGCGTCCCCGCTGTTTTGTCGTGCGCATGCTTTCGCTACCATCCGGTAGGTCGATCAACGATGCTCCTCGGAAGGACGGATGATGGACGTTCAGGATCGTCTGCCGACGGAGCGCACCGGGGCCGCCGTCCCAGGCACCCGGGACACCGAAGCACCCCCGGACGGCATCGAGCGCCGGAAGTTCCTCGGCTACGTCCTGGCCGCGCCGACCCTCGCGGTCGCCGCCCAACTGGGCGACGCCGCCGTGGGAACGAGCCAGGCGCACGCCGCGGTCGGCCCGCTCCCCGAACTGACCGAGATCTTCGACCTCAACGACATGCTCACGACCGCGGCCCTGCCGACGGCCGGCCTGATCGCCATCCACGTCCACACCGACGGCACCGCCTCGTTCGCGCTGCCGCGTGCCGAGGTGGGCCAGGGCATCACCACCTCCACCGCGATGCTGATCGCCGAGGAACTCGACCTGCCGCTGGAGAAGATCCGGGTCACCCTCGCGGACGCCCGCCCCGAGCTGCTCTTCAACCAGCTCACCGGCGGCTCCAACACCACCATCTCCACCTACACCCCGATCCGGGTGGCCGCCGCGATCGCCAGGAAGCGCCTCCTGGAGGCCGCCGCCGATCTGCTCGGCACCGAACTCTCCGCGCTGACCTGCAAGGCCGGAGTGATCACCGCCCCGAACGGGCGGAGCGCGACCTACGGTGCGCTCGCCGAGAAGGCCGCCAGCCTGAAGACCGTGCGGGTGACCGCCGACCTCAAGGCCCGCTCGGACTTCTCCGTCATCGGCACCGCGCGCAACCGCGTCGACGCGCTGGCGAGCGTGACCGGCCGCAAGCAGTTCGCCATGGACCTGCACGTGCCGGGCGCTGCGCCGACCATGGTGTGCCGCCCGCCCACGATCAACGGCACCGTGCGGTCCGTGCGGAACCTCGCCGCGGTCCGGGCGATGCCGGGCGTCACCGACGTCGCGACCCTCTCGACGGGCGTGGCGGTGCGCGCCCGGACCTTCGGCCAGTGCATCGACGCGGTGCGCGCGCTCTCGGTCGACTGGGGGCCGGGGACCGCCGAGCGGGCGTCCGACGACACGGTGCTGCGCGAACTCAAGGCCGCCGAAGTCCCGCTCGTCGTACCGAAGTTGAACCCGTTGGCGAAGACCGTCGAGGGCTCCTTCACCTTCCACTTCGCCAGCAACAGCGCACTGGAACCCAACTGCGCGGTGGCCGACGTGCGGTCGGACCGGGCCGAGGTGTGGGCCGCCCTGAAGTCGCCGATCGTCGCCCAACAGGCGATCGCGGCCAAGCTGGGCCTGGCGCCGGGCGCGGTCACCGTGCACGTCACCGAAGGCGGCGGCTCGTTCGGCCGCAAGCTGTTCTCCGACGCCGCACTGGAAGCCGCCGAGGTCTCCAAGGTGATGGGCAAGCCCGTCAAGCTGATGTGGCACCGCACCGACGAGTTCCGACAGGGCCGCACCCACCCGATGGCCACCTCGCGGATCCGGGCCACGTACGCCCTGGGCAAGGTGCTCACCTACGAGCAGCGGCACACCTCCGTGTCCACCGACTTCGGCCACGGCCTGGGCGAGATCATCACCGCGACGGCCGCCAAGCTGCCGGTGGGCGACCTCACCTTCTCCGAGACCATCTTCACGCTGAGCCAGCAGTCGCCCTACGACCTCGGGCTCACCACCCAGCTCCTCAACGAGGTGGACAAGGGCTTCAACACCGGCAGCATGCGCAACATCTACTCGCCCAACGTCCGGTGCGCGCAGGAGCTCATCGTCGACCGGCTCGCCGACGAGCTGGGCAAGGACCGCCTCGGCTTCCGCCGGCAGCTCATCAAGAACGACCGGGCCAGGGCGGTCCTGGACAAGGTCGCCGAACTCGGTGACTGGGGACGGAAGATGCCGGCCGGCACGGCCCAGGGCCTCGCCGTGCACCCGGAGTACCACGGCGTCGTCGCGGTGCTCGCCGAGATCGACTGCCGGCCGGAGACCACCGGCCGGCACGTCCCCGACGCCTACACGGGGCCGCGCGTCACCAAGGTCGTCTGCGCAGTCGACGTGGGCCTGGCCGTCAATCCGAAGGGCCTGGAGGCCCAGATGATGGGTGGGATCATGGACGGCATCGCCGTCACCCTCACCTCGGGGCTGCACCTGAAGGACGGTGCGTTCCTGGAAGGCAGCTGGGACAACTACTTCTACACCCGCCAGTGGAACACCCCGCCCGAGCTGGAGATCGTGGTCATGCCGCCGACCAGCGGGAAGCCGGGCGGGGCGGGGGAACTGGCGGTCGGCGCCGCCTCGGCCGCCGTCGCCTGCGCGTACGGCGCGGCCACCGGCACCATGCCGACGACGTTCCCCCTCAACCACTCCGGCCCGCTCGGCTTCGAGCCGCTGCCGACCGTCCCCCCGATCCCGCAATCGCCGACCGACGGCCTGGACCGCGCCTACTAGGGGCGACCGTCGGTGGCGGCCCCCTAGGAGCGCAAGGAGCGACCGTGCCCGAACACACCTTCATCCTCAACGGCAAGCCCGTCACGGCCGAGGTCGAGGACGACGTGCGGCTGCTGTGGGTGCTGCGCGACGTCCTGGGCGTCACCGGGCCGAAGTACGGCTGCGGCCTCGGCGTCTGCCAGGCGTGCACCAGCCACCTCAACGGCAAGGCGTTCAACCCCTGTTCGGTGCCGGTCAAGGACGTCCGGCCGGACGACGAGGTCACCACCATCGAGGGGCTGCCCGCCACCGTCGGCAAGGACCTGCACCCGATGCAGGAGGCGTGGTTGGAGTACGACGTCGCCCAGTGCGGCTACTGCCAGCCCGGCCAGATCATGGCCGCGGTCGCCAAGGTCAGGCAGGCCCGCGCCGCCGGCCGGGAGATCACCGAGGCCGACCTGGACGAGATCCGCAACGTCTGCCGCTGCGGCACCTACCACCGCATCCGCGAGGCGATCGCGGAGGGCGCCAGGCGCTTCTGACCCCGGGCCGTCGGCGGCCCGTGGAACCGGGACGCCGACGGGCGCGGCCGGCCGTTCACGCCCCCGGGATGGTCGCCTGGAACTTCTTCGTCAGATCGGCGCCGCGGATCACCCCGCCCTGGTGGTACTTCAGCCCCCAGGCGTCGATCAGCGAGCCGTCGGCGAACATGCAGGTCGAGGTCGCCTTGGACGGGTCGGTCTCGTTCTTGGCGCCCCAACCGCCTCCGTCCGTCGGCTTGTTGCCGAACATGGCGGTGCCGTTGATGCCCTGGCAGTAGGCGATGGACGGATTGCCCGGGCTGCTCGGGCCGCCGGGCTTGCGGACGTAGGCGAGCGCGGCCAGGGTCGGCTTGTCCGCGGCCAGGGTGTCCGCGGCGATCATGATCTTGCTGCCGTCGGCGGCCGCGAAGACGCACATCTCACGCTCGCCGCCCAGCGGGGTGAGCTTGTCGCCGGTGCCCGTGTAGTACGGGACGCGGGTCTCCGCCGTACCGCCCTGCTTCGCGCACCAGGCCGCCGCCGCGGAGTGGGCATGGGGTGCGGGAGCGGCGGCCGGACCGGCGGCGTTGGCCGCCACGGCGGTACCGGACACCAGGACGAGAACGGACACGGCAAGGGCAGGGGAGCGCTTCACGCTTCCTCCTCAGGGACGTGGGACGGGAACGACGCCGCCGGCCGGGCGCTGCGCACCCGCCCATCCCAGCAACCGCCCGTCACACCGTCAACGCACGTCACCCGGGATCCCGGCCGCCCCGACGACATTGGCGCGTTCCCACCGACCGGAGCCCGACCGACGTGCCCCGACCGGCGACCGGATCCGGCCAGTAACGCCGGTGTAACTCCGCGGTCCACCAGAGCCGTTCGGAACCGATTAGAGTGACCGGCCGATGCCTCCCCCCATGCTGCGCATTCGACTGCTCGGCGGGTTCCGGCTGGTCCGCGAGGACGGGGCCCCGCCCCTGGAACGCTGGGCCCGCCCCGGCGCCCGGACGCTCGTCAAGCTGCTGGCCCTCGCCCCCGACCACGCGCTGCACCGCGAACAGGTCATGGCGGCCTGCTGGCCGCACGCCGAACTCCGGTCCGCGCTCGGCAGCCTGCGGGTGGCGCTGCACACCGCCCGGCACGCGCTCGAACCCGAACTCCCGCCGCGCGGCACCTCCGCGTACCTGACCACCGACGGCGACCTGCTGCGGCTGGCACCGCACACGGTACGCGTGGACACCGACGAGGCGGAAGCCGCCGCCCGGCGGGCCCTGCGCCACGGCGGGCACCGCGCGCTCACCCGCGCCCTGGAGGCGTTGAGCGGCGAGTTGCTGCCCGAGGACCGCCACGCGCCCTGGGCCGAACCGGCCCGCACACGACTGGCACAACGGCGGGCCGAACTCCGGCGGGCCCTGGCCGCGGCCGGCCGGCCCCGCGGCGGCCGGTCCGTGCGGCCCGAAGCGGACGCGGCGCGGGTACGGCTGGACTGGGCGCTGCACCTGGACCGTTCGGGACGGTACGCGGAGGCCGTCACCGTGGTGCGCGAGGCCCTCGACTCGTACGAGCGGCAAGGGCAGCGCGATGCCTGCACGCTGGCCGCCGCCCGCCTGGCGGAGGTGCTCGGCCGCGGCCCGGGGGCCCGCGAGGCCCTCGCCGTCCTGGCCGCCCATCCGCCCGGCCCCGGCGCCCCCGACCCCATCCGGGCCGCCCACCACATGGCCCACTCGGCGGTGCTGTCCTACTGCGGCCGCTACGAGGAGGGCCTGGCGGCCGCACGGGCGGCGGAGCACTGCGCCGCCGCCCAGGGCGCCGACGACGCCGTGCTGCTGGCCCGCTCTCGGGCGCAGCAGACGGTGTGCCTGGGCCTGTCGGGCCTGGCCCACGAGGCGGCCGGCCCCGCCGCCGCGGCACTGGCGCCGGCCGAGGCGTCCGGGGACCGGGCCCTGCTGGCCACCGTGCTGTCCGTGCTGCGGGAGACCGAGCGCCGAGCGGGCCGGTACGGCGACGCGCTGACCCACGGCCACCGCGCACTGGCCCTGGCCGAACAGGCGGGCCGCCCCACGGCCACCGCCTTCGAGCGCGCCAACCTCGCCGAACTCCATCTGCTGTGCGGCGAGCGGGCGGACGCGCAGCGCCTGGCCCTGGCCTCGGTCGAACTCGCCGAGCCGTTCGGCGGCACCGCCCTGGCGTTCGCCCTCACGGCGCTGGCCCGCGTACGGGGTGGCACGGCACCGAAGGAGGCCGCCCGACTGCTGGAACGGGCCGGGCGCTGCGCCGCCGACGGCGGCCACCTCCAGGCCATCGACGAAGTGCGCTGCGCCCGGGCGGAGTTGCGGGCGGCGGGCCGGACGGGGCGGTGAGCCGGGGCGGGTGCTGCGCCGCCGGCCTCACGGCTTCCGCGCCGCCTGGCGGGCGCGGAAGCGGCGTACGGCGTCGCGGTTCGCGCAGGCGTGGGAGCAGTAGCGCTGCTGACCGCCGCGCGTGAAGTCGCCGTACGCCCGCCCGCATTCGAGCAGGGCGCACCGGCCCAGCCGGTCCATGCCGCGGCCGGTCAGGTGCAGGGCGGTGCCCACGCTGACCACCGCCCGCACCACACCGGCCAGGCCCAGGCCGTCGGGACGGTAGTGGATGTGCCAGCCGCCGTCGGCGTGGTCGGTCAGCCGGGGGTGCTCGGACGCGTCCGTCAGCAGCGCGTTGAGCAGGGCCGCCCGCCGCTCGGGGGTGTCGGCGTCGACCACCGCGAGCCAGCGCGGGAGGAACGCCAGGATCTCCGCCAGGTCCCCGTCGTCCACCGGGCGGTCGATCGCCATGCCCGCGGCGGCACACCGTTCGGCGAACTCCGCGGGCGTGCACGGTGGTTGGGCGGCGAGGTCCAGGATCAGCCTGACGGGCTCTTCTCCGTAAGGGTTCTGTTGCACAAGGGTATTACAGCAGCCTGGTCCCGGAAGGTTCGAGGCTTCGGAAGGAATCCCCGCCATGCGTGCCTGGCTGCCGTTGGTCGCCACCTGCTCGGGAACGTTCATGCTGCTCGTCTACTCGACGATCGTGACCGTGGCGCTGCCCGGCATGGCCCGCGACCTGCACGCGGGCTTCGGCGCCGCGCAGTGGATCGTCGACGTCTACACCCTCGCCCTGGCGGGGCTGCTGCTCGGCATGGGCTCGCTCGGGGACAACCTGGGGCGCAAACGCCTGTACCTGTCCGGCCTCGGCGTCTTCGGCGTCGCCACGCTCGGGTGCGGACTGGCCGGCAACGCCGCGGTGTTGATCGCCGCGCGAGCGGTCCAGGGCCTGGCCGGTGCCGCGATGTTCTCGACCCTGCTCCCGTTGATCGGGCTCACCTACACCGGGCGCGACCGGGGCGTGGCCTTCGCGGTCTGGGGCGCGGTGGCCGGTGCGGCCGCCGGCATCGGCAACGTCGCCGGCGGGGTCCTGACGCAGTTCCTGTCCTGGCAGTGGATCTTCTTCGCGGGCGTGCCGGTCTGCGCGCTCACGCTGGCCCTCTCCGCCGCGGTGCTCATCGACGACACCACCACCTCGACCCGCATCGACCACCGGGGCATCGCCACCTTCACGCTGGCGGCGATCGGCATCGCCTTCGGCATCATCCGCGGCGGAGAGCGGGGATGGGGAGAGCCGCCGGCGCTGCTCGGCCTCGGGTTCGGCCTGGTGATGCTCCTCGCGTTCGTCCTCGTGGAGCGGGCCGGCAGCAACCCGATGCTCTCGCCGGACCTGTTCCGCAAGGGAAGGTTCAACGGCACGTTGGTCGCGGCCACGGGGTACTACCTCGCCGCGTTCGGGGCGCTGCCCGTCGTGTCGATCTGGTTGCAGGACGGGGTGGGGCTCACCTCGCTGCCCGCGGCCCTGGTCATCACGGTGCAGCCGGTGGCGTTCTTCGCCACGTCCGCGGCACTCGGCAGCATGCTGCACCGGCTCCCGGCGCACTGGACGCTCGGCGGCGGCACGGTGGCCGTCGGCGTCGGCGACGCCCTGATGCTGACGGTGGACGGGGGCTCTTCCTGGCCGGCGCTCCTGCCGGGACTGGCCCTCACCGGCGTCGGCGCCGGCATCGTCTCGCCCGTGCTGCCCGCCGTCGCCATGTCCGCCGCCCCCGAGGCCCAGAGCGGCGTGGCCTCCGCCGCCGCCAACTGCGCCCGCCAACTCGGCCTGGCGCTGGGCATCGCGGTGCTCGGCTCCGTGTTCCACCGGTTCTCGTCCGGCGCGGCGGGCGCCGACCTGAACGCCCGGTACGCCCACGGCCTCGTCGCGGTGTTCGCGGTCGCCGCCGCCGTCGGCGTGGGGAGCGGACTGCTGTCCCTGTGGCTGCTCACCCCGCCCCGCGGCGGCGGTGCCGGCCCGTCGGGGTGGCACCGCGCCGCCAAGTCCGTGCGCCACCGGTCGATGAGCGGGGGCAGTTCGCGGAGCATGAACGGGTAGGAGCCACCCCTCTCCGGCAGGCGCCGGCCGCGGCGGGCCGGATCGTCGCTGCTGCCGCCGGCACGTGGTCGCGGCGATGCCGGATGAGGGTGAATTCCGTGTGGCGCGCCCCGCCACCGCAGCGTGTCCACGATGATCGCTGCTCAGGGGAGACCGCGCTCCGGGACACCCGGCGCGCTGCTGCGCGGCCCTCCCGACACGTGACGACCGAAGGGGAATTCGGGTGGCGGACCGTACCGAGTCGATCGAATCGGTGGAACAACTCGCCGTCGTCTGGCGGGCCATGGTGCTCGACCGCGACGCGCACGCGGACGTCCGGGACCTCCCGGGCATCGCCGTGCGCTGGGCCGACTGCCGCTTCGCCTTCTGGAACTGCGCCGCGTTGACCGAGGTGGACGCGGACGCGGCGCTCGTCGCACGGCGGGTGGGCCAGGCAGCCGACCTGATGCGCACGAAGCGGCACCCGGGCTTCCTGTGGGTCTTCGAGGACCTGCTCCACGACGAGGCGCGCGCGGCGCTCGGCGAAGCGGTCGAACGGGCCGGCCTCGCCTACGCCTTCCCCGGCACCGGCATGGCCGGAGACCTCCTCCCCGTTCCCGAGCCGGCCCACCCCGACCTGACGTACGAGCGGGTGACCACGGACGAGCAACTGCGGGCCTACGCGGACCTCAACTCCCGTGCGTACGGCTTCCCCTTGGCGGCCGGCCGGGACGGCCTGGACGGCTCCCGCCTGTGGAAGAGCCGGATGCACGCCTATCTGGCCCTGCGGGACGGTGTTCCGGTGGCGTGCGCCGCGACGGTGCAGGCCGAGGGCCGCCTCTTCGTCGCGCTCGTCGCCACCGCCCCCGAGTGGCAACGCCGCGGCTACGGCGAGGCCGTCACGCGCAAGGCGCTGCACGAGGGCGCCCGGGCCTCCGGACTGACCCGCGCGACCCTGCACGCCACCGCCGCCGGAGCCCCCGTCTACCCCCGCATCGGCTTCACCCCGAACTCCCGGATCCACTTCTACGGCCTGAAGGGCTGAAGGGCTGAAGGGCGCCGCGGCCGGCAGGTGACGGGCGCCACCGGCGCCGAAACGAGAAAAGGCAAGGAGTACGACCGCTCCTCGCCACTCTCAACTTATAGCGCACTGGGGGGCTTGCGGCAAGGCCCCGGTCGTCCCGCAAAATCGCAGGCCGAAGCCAGAAACCTGCGGAAACGGGGGACTCCCGAAGTGTGTGATGTGTGGTGGGACTGTGCGCCGGGCGCTGACGCCCGGGCGGTGGGACGGGGCCGGCGGCCGCTGGTGCCCGGCGTCGGGTCGGTGGACGTCGCGGCCACGGCCGCGGATCGGGGTTGATGTCATGGGTTCCCTGACCACCAGCGCGTTCGCGCTTCCCGCCCGGCTCGCGGCCAAGGCGGACCAGGCACTGGTCGCCGAGGACGAGCGGCACTTCGCGGCCCTCGCGGAGAGCCTCGACCGCGCGATCGGTGAGCTGTCCGACCAGCTCGACGCCACACTCAAGGCACCCGGCGGCGTCGGCCGGGCCGCCATGGACCGGGACGCCGAGATCCACCGGCTGACCGCTCGCCTGCGCGCCCTGCGCAGGTTCGGCCTGGACCTGTGCCTGGGGCGCATCGTCACCGCCGACGACCCCGAGCCCGTGTACGTCGGACGGCTCGGCCTCACCGACGGCTCGGGGCGCCGGCTGCTGGTCGACTGGCGTTCGCCGGCCGCCGAGCCGTTCTTCGGGGCGACCCACGCCAACCCGATGGGACTGGCGAGCCGCCGCAGGTACCGCTGGACCGGCGGCCGGATCGGGGACTACTGGGACGAGGTGTTCACCGCCGACGCGCTGGCGCTCGGACGGCACGCCGCGCTCGACGACCAGTCCGCGTTCATCGCCAGCCTGGGCGGCAGCCGGTCGGCCCGGATGCGGGACGTGCTCGCCACCATCCAGTCCGACCAGGACGCCATCATCCGGGCCGGGTCCCGCGGCGCCCTGGTCGTCGACGGCGGCCCCGGTACCGGCAAGACCGTCGTCGCCCTGCACCGCTCCGCCTACCTCCTCCACGCCGACCCCCGCCTGGGCCACCGTCGGGGCGGGGTGCTGTTCGTCGGGCCGCACCAGCCCTACCTGGCCTACGTCGCCGACGTCCTGCCCAGCCTGGGCGAGGAGGGCGTGCAGACCTGCACCGTGCGGGACCTCGTCGCCGAGGGCGCCGGGGCGGCGAGCGAGACCGACCCGGAGGTGGCCAGGCTGAAGTCGTCCGCGCGGATGGTGCGGGCGATCGAGGCGGCCGTCAGGTTCTACGAGGAGCCGCCCACCGAGGGGATGACGGTCATGACGGACTGGGCCGACGTCCGGCTGAGCGCCGATGACTGGGCCGACGCGTTCCAGGCAGCGGGAGCCGGCACGCCGCACAACGAGGCGCGCGAGCAGATCTGGGCGGAACTGGTCACGATCCTGCTGGACAAACTCGACGACGACGTCCCGCCCGAGCTGTTCGGCCGGGCACTGCGGCACGACGAGGAACTGGTCACCACCCTCCACCGTGCCTGGCCGCTGCTCGAAGCGGCCGACCTGGTCGGCGACCTGTGGTCGGTCCCCGCGTACCTGCGGTTGTGCGCTCCCTGGCTGAGCCGCGACGAGGTGCGCACACTCCAGCGCAAGGAGGCGCCCCAGGCATGGACGGTGGCCGACCTGCCGCTCCTGGACGCGGCCCGACAGCGGCTCGGTGACCCGGCGGCGGCCCGGCGACAGCGCCGGCACGAGGCCGCCGTCGCCGCCGAGCGCGCCCGGATGGCCGACGTCATCGACGACGTCCTCGCGGCCGACGACGACGGCGAGGGGGCCGTGACCATGCTGCGCGGCCGGGACCTCCAGGACAGCCTGATCGACGCGGCCGCCCTGCCCGGCAGCGAACCGGACCGGCTCGCCGGGCCGTTCGCGCACATCGTCGTGGACGAGGCCCAGGAACTGACCGACGCCGAGTGGAACATGCTGCTGCTGCGCTGCCCGTCCCGGAGCCTCACCATCGTCGGGGACCGGGCCCAGGCCAGGCACGGCTTCACCGAGTCGTGGCAGGAACGACTGGCGCGGGTCGGGCTCGACCGGATCGAGGTGACCTCGCTGAGCGTCAACTACCGCACGCCGTCGCAGGTCATGGCGGAAGCCGAGCCGGTCATCCGCGCCGTGCTCCCGGACGCCAACGTGCCGACCTCCATCCGCGACGGCGACGTGCCCGTCACCCACGGGTCCGTCGCGGAACTCGACACGATCCTGGATGCCTGGCTCGCCGCGCACGCCGACGGGGTCGCCTGCGTCATCGGCGCCCCCACGTTCCGGGCGACGCCCCGCGTCCGCTCGCTGACGCCCGAACTGTCGAAGGGCCTGGAGTTCGACCTGGTCGTCCTGGTCGACCCGGAGGCGTTCGGGGAGGGCGTCGAAGGCGCGGTGGACCGCTACGTCGCGATGACCCGGGCGACCCGGCAACTGGTCGTCCTCACCAGTCCCTGACCCGGACCGGGGCGTGGGGGCCGGCCCGCGGTCGGGACCGACCCGAAGACACCGCCCGCACCCCACGAGAAGCTCCACGACTTCTTCCACCGCCGGTAGAACTACCCGGGGTAAGGGTGGGGGGTGCCGCCCCGACGGCGGCAGCCCTCCCGGAAGTGTCAGCCCTTGTGGGGGGAGAAGCCGCCGCTGGCCTCGCCGCTGGCGGTGCAGTCCGTGTTGCGGTAGCGGTCGACGAAGGTGCCGGTGATGCCGGTGAACGCGTCGTAGTTCTGGTCCATGGGCAGGTCTTCACCCACCCTGAAACGCAGTTGGACGTGGACGGACTCGCGGGGCTTCAGCGACTTCGGGCCGGGGATGGTGCCGCGGGCCGTGCCATCCGCCTGGCGCAGCGTCTTCCAGGCGCTCTGCGCGGTGTCCCAGTACTGGAGATCGCCGTACGGGCCGAGGTCGCGCTCGCCCTCGTTGTAGACGTAACTGCCCAGCTTGGCGCTGAGTTCGAACGACTTGAGCTCCTTCGTCGAGGCGTTGGTGAGCGTGGCCGTGTAGGTCGTCCACCGCGTGCCGAGAGCGAGCGACCTGGGTATGCCGAACGCGCGGCCCACGAAGGTGTTGTTGTGGTACTGCCCGTAGGCGGTGTCGAGGTCGTAGCACGTCGGGATGTCTGTGGCGGGGGCTGCCTGGGTGGCGGGTGCGGCGGCCACCGCCACGGGGAGCAGGGCGGCCGTCGCGGCCGAGACCGACAGGGCGCGGCGCAGTTTCATGGAGATCTCTTTCCTGGTTCTTCGGACCCTTGGAGCCTTCGTTTCCCGTGTCGTCGGGTTTTCAGGCCGTGGATCCTTGGGTGGTGAGGTGCTTGGGGGAAGGGTGGGGCTTACGCGGTGGCGTCCGTGGCGCCCGGACCGGTCAGGCCCTTGCGCCGGCGCACGCCGATGACGGCACCGGCGCCGACCACCAGCGCGGCTCCGCCGGCGAGGGCGATCGCCGGGAGCGCGGAGGAGGAGCCGGTCGCAGCGAGGTGGGCGCCGCCCATCGGGCTGAGGCCACCGGTGGAGGCGGAACCACCCGTACCGGCTCCGGGCGCGGCGCTCTGACTGGGCTCGGCCGTGCCGCCCGGCTTGCCCGGCTCGGTGGGCTTGGCGGTCGGGGGCTGGGTCGGCTTCGCGCCCGCGGGGAGGATGGTGAAGTCGTACCAGGCTTCCTTGGCCGAACCGCAGGAACCGTCGGGGTTGCGGTAGTCGCCGGCGGCGAGCGCGTAACCGGTGCCGGGCTTGGCGTCCTTGACCGCGCGGGTGCGCAGTTGGAGCGTGAGGGTGCTGCCCGGGCCGACCGCGAAGGAGCCGAACAGCTCGTCGGGCGTCGCGTCATGGAAGGTCTTCCACTGTCCCGTCTTGGCGTCGCGGTACTCGGTCTCCAGCTCCCAGTACGGCCGGTCGACGTCTTCGGCGGACGACACGAGCAGGAAGGGTTGGACCTCCGCCAGCGGCTTGCCGGTGGTGTTGGTGAGACTCATGGAGAACGGGGTCCAGGCGCCGCCCGCAGCCAGCTTGGACGGCAGCCCGTGGACGGCCACCTGCAACTGGTCGGACTCGAACGCGCAGGACTGGCCCGCACCGTCGGAACCGCCGGCGTCCTTGCGGCCAACGGCGTCCGTGCGTCCAGCGCCGGCAGCCGCGTCGCCCGGGCGACGCGGCTCGTCCGGGTTGGTCGTTCCGCCGCCGCTCGTTGCGGCATCGGGGGAGTCGGGAGCGGCGGGCGTGCGGGGACCGGCCTCGGACACCGGATCCGTTGCGAATGCGGCGGTGGGCGCGGCCAGTACGGCGGCGGGCGCCAGTACGGCAGCTGCTGCGGCGGCTGCCAGGGCGCGGCGAATCTTCATCGAGCAGACCTCTCGGATCCCAAGTGCCTTGTGGGCGGCACAGGTTGACGTACGCCACGTTCAGACCGTGCATGACGCATGGTGTGCGGGGGTGCGCAGGCGTACGTGCGCACGGTTGCGCCACATATGTGACGACGCGTATGGCGAAAAGGTTGCACACTGAAGTCACTGAAGTGACGTGTGCAGGGGTAAGGCGCCCGGATGCCGGTTCGGGGTCGCCTCCCGAGGGGGCATCGAGTGGTGGTGGATCGGGATGGGGTGTTCCTCTGACGTCAACTCATTTACTGCGGGCGGGAGTTGTTGGCCGTGCTGATGTCGCGGGCCGTCGCTGGGCGTCCCCGCGTTGCCGGGCCGGGTGACGCGACGCGGGGTGCGGGAATCCCGTGATGGCCTGGCGGGTTGTCGGTGGGGTCAGCTGCAATCGTGTGAGGGGTTTCCGTGCGCGCCGTTCAGATCGACCGTTTCGGCACACCCGACGTGCTGGACCTCGTCGAGGCTCCCGAGCCTGAGCCGGGGCCTGGGGAGGTGTTGATCCGGACCGTGGCGACCAGCCTCAACCCGGTCGACGACAAGACGAGGGAAGGGGCCATCGGCGACGGCACGCCCCCGCTGCCGATGACGCTCGGCTGGGACCTGGCCGGCATCGTGGTCGACGGGGGCGACAGCGGACTGCGCGTGGGGGAACGGGTCATCGCGATGTCGCACCACCTCGGCTCGGGCCGGGGGACCTGGGCCGACCTGGTCGCGCTTCCCGCGTCGGCCGTGGCCGTCGCGCCGCAGACGGTCGGCCTGGTCGAGGCCGCCACGTTGCCGCTGCCCGGACTGACCGCCTGGCAGACGCTGAACTGGCTGGCGGTGTCTGCCGGGGAGCGGTTGCTGATCGCCGGTGCCGCCGGTGCGGTCGGTGGGCTGGCGCTCCAACTGGCGCGCGCACGGGGCGTCGCGGTCGATGCGCTGGTATCCCGCGACGCGCAGGTCGCGTTCGCCCGTGACCACGGCGCCGAGGTGGTCGCCACCGACCCCGACGCGTTCCGAGCCCGGAGCTACGACGCGGTCTTCGACACCTTCGGAGCCTTCCTGACCGACGCCGTGGCGGACGGGGGCCGGTACGCGTCGATCGCCACCCAGGCAGGTCCGGTCCCCGACCTGTCCGCACGCGGCGTCCGCACCACGGTCAACCAAGTGCACGAGGACGGCCCCGGGTTGCGCGAGTTGGCCGGACTCGTCGACGACGGTTCGCTGCGGTTGCGCGTGCATGCCGCCTTCGGCGTCGACCGGATCCGGGACGCGCACCGACGCTTCCTCCGGGGTGGCCTGTCCGGGAAGATCGCGGTGACGTTCTGAACCGGCGCGGCGGAGGGCGAGCAGCCGGGGGCGAAGGGGCAGCCCCGCGAGCCACCGTGACAGGGGCGTCACCGGGGGGGGGCTGTCCAGGTGGAGCAGTCACCTCGGCGTCGTGGAACCGCCTCTCACGCCGGTGCGTTGAGCGGGCATGGTGATGCTTGCGAGCCTGATGGCCATTCTGGTGCCCGTCATCGGCGGATTCTTACTGGCCGCTGCGCGGCAGATCGTTCTGAGATCCGGTCGTCCGGCGTGGTTGCGCCGCCGCCTCGCCGGTGGGCCCTCGTCAGGCGGCGCGAGTCTCGGTGCCGCCCTGACCGAGGAGTTGCACACGATGTGGAACGGCAACAAGAACATCCAGCTGGAACAGCGGCGAGTGGATCTCACCTTGCAGGACAACCAGCATGATGGTGCACCTCCCCGCATGGGCATCGACTTGGACGGCGGCCGCGCGGTGATCCGCCGGACCCGTTGAACCTCCGGTGCGGTCGGGCGCGGCCACGGCCCGATCCGGCTGGGTGAGATCCCTCCGACGGTGTCCTGCTCCACGATCCGCTCAGCTGGAGTTTCCGCGTCGGTGCGGTGCGATGCGCCGCACCGGGCGGCGGCCGTGCCGGGTGCCGTCCTTCGCCCCGGGCCCCAGCCAGGCCGCGGCCAGGGTGAGTACGGAGGCGGCGATCAGGACCATCAGCGCCCATCGGGGGCCGTCGAGGGTGCCGTGGGTGGGGGCGGCGTGGAGGGCGAGGGTGACGAGGGCGACGCCGAGCGCGGTGCCCAGCCCCCGCGTCATGTTGACCAGTCCTCCGCCGGTGCCGGAGGAGGCTGCCGGGATGGCACCCATGATGAGCGTGTTGTTGGCCGGCGTGAACGTGCCCAGGCCCACCCCGAGCAGCGCCAACAGCGGGGCCAGGCCGGTCGGGGTGAGGGGGACGACGAGCAGGGCGGTCAGCGCCAGCGTGCAGACGGCGGCGCCCAGCAGACACCGGGTGCGGTCCGTCAGGGCGGGGGGCAGCAGCCGGTCAGCGGTGGTGGCGGCAGCGGCGAAGCCTGCCGGGAGCGCGGTGAGCACCGCTCCCGCGGTCAAGTCCGAGTGCCCGTTCCCCGTCAGGACGACCGGGACGAGGACGAGCGGCCCGAACAGCACCAGGTAACCGCTCAACGCACCGAGCAGCCCGGACGAGACCGCCCGCAGGCGCAGCAGTGTCAGATCCAGCAACGGCGTCGCGGCGCGCCGCTGCCGCCCGACGAACGCCCAGGCCGACACCGCGCAGAGCACGAACAGGCCACCGATGCCCCACGCCGGTACCGGCAGACCGGAAGCCGCCGAGACGCCGAGCAGTCCGGACGTGGTGGCCAAGGCCAGCAGGGTGAGCCCGGGCCAGTCGAAGCCCGTGACGTGCTGACGACTCCGGGTGCGGGGCAGCAGGTAGTGCCCGGCCACCAGGGCGACCAGACCGACGGGCACGTTGACGCCGAAGACCCAGCGCCAGCCCAACGTGGACACCAGGGCGCCGCCGACGGTGGGCCCCAGGGCCAGACCGAGTGCCTGGGCCGCTGCCTGGACGCCCAGCGCGGTGCGCATCCGCCCGCGCGGTGCGCTGGTGGCGACCAGGGCGACGCTGTTGGCCTGCATCATCGCGGCCCCGGCGGCCTGCACGATCCGGCAGCCGATCAGCGCGCCCAGTGACGGGGCCAGTCCGCAGGCGGCTGACGCGGCGGTGAAGACGACGAATCCGTACAGGTAGAACAGCTTCCGGCCGTGCGCGTCGGCCAGGCGACCGGCCGGCACGAGCAGCGCCACCAGCGTGATCAGGTAGGCGAGCGAAACCCATTCGACGGCCGCCAGCTCGGCCCCGAACTCGGTGCGCAGGCTGCCGTAGGTGAGCGTGACGACGCTGGCGTCGAGCTGGCCCATGAAGGCGCCGAAGCAGACGGTGGCGACGGCCAGCCACCACGCCCCGGGGAGGTCGCGTATGCGCTCCGGGCGCGGGCGTTCGTGCGTCAGCGCCTTCGGCACCAGGCGTCGGCGCGGGGGACCGGCGATGCGTGGCCCCGTCACCTCGGCCCCCTGGGCGAGAGGCGTTGATCCGTGGACCGCGGTGCGTGCGAGGGACCCTCCATGACTCTCATATTACATCGGCATCCGAAATATTCGGTAGCCGATGGGTGTGCGGAGGTGGATACGGACGCCCCCGCCCGGTGCGGGAAGGCCCGCGGCTAGAGTCGGTTCATGCCGCAGCAACGCCACCCAGCGTCCCCGTCGCCCGCGCCCGGCGACGGGGTCACGGACGCCCGCCTGCTCACCGAGGCCGTCACCCGGCTCCGCCGCGCGCTGCGCGCTTCCATCCGGACCGATTACCCGTGGGAGCAACTGCCCATGGCCCAGGTCGAACTGCTCCAGGTCCTCGCGGAACACTCCCCGGCCAGGATCAGCGACCTCGCCACCCGCCAGCGTCTCGCCGCCAGTACGGTCAGCGGGCTCATCGGCCAGATGATCAATGCGGGGCTGGTGGCCCGCGCGGTCGATCCGGCTGACCGCCGCGCCTCCGTCGTCACCCTCACCGAGGCCGGGCGCACCCAACTCACCGCCTGGGCCGGCGCCCACGAACGGCGCCTGGACGACGCGCTCGCCGCGCTCGACGAGGTGGATCGGGCGGCCGTCCGCGCCGCCCTGCCCGGTCTCCTGCGCATCGCCAGGCACCTGGAGGGCGACTCCGACGTCGGTTGAGCGCCGCGCGAAGCCGGCATTCGCGGGGCGACCGACCGCGACTCCGTGCCGTCCGGCGCCTGCCCTCTGATGCCTGCCGTCCGGTGCCTGTGGTCAGGTGTCTTTGGTCAAGTGTCTGGTGCCTCTGCTCCGGTCTGTGTCGTCCGGTGCCTGTCCTCCGTCATCTGTCCTCCGTCCTCTGTCGTCTGATGTCTGGCGTTTGGTGTCTGGCATCTGGTGCCCGGTGCCCGGTGCCCGGTGCCCGGTGCCCGGTGCCTGCGGTCGGGGGCTGGGCGTTCGCGGTGCATGGCGCGGTCTCTGTGCTGCCTGCCTGGCGCGTCGAAAGGTCCTCCCTGCCCCCTTGGTCCAGCATGCGGACGGGGGAATGCTCATGGCCGAGATGCATCGCCCGAAGCGGTGCATCCTGCGAGGTGCGCTGGTGGTCGCGCTTTCCACTGGCCGGGAATCGATGCCTACTGGCCCGTAGGTTCTCGGCCGACCCGCAAGTAATTCAACAAACTGTTGCCTGGCCCATCGCGAGCGGATAGCGTGCGGCCGGTGGTGATCAACAGTCGGAGGTGTCGGAACTCAGAGGGGGTGCATTTGAATTGGACGTGGACGCGATACGGCTGTTTCCCGATCAAATGGAGATCGGGATCGTGACGGCCTCATGGTGAATGGGGCTTTCATCGCGACCGTTTTTGCGATGGTGGCCGCCCCAGGACCTTCATTCATGGTCCTGGTGAATGAGACCCTGCGTTTCGGACGCGGGGCCGGGCTGGTGACCATTCTCGGTAGCAGTACCGGTTTGCTCATGTGGGCGGCTACCTCCGCCCTGGGGCTGGCCGCGCTGACGCAGACCTCTGAGTTGGTGTTCACCGTCTTCAAGCTGACCGGTGCCGCCTACCTCTGCTACCTCGCCGTCATGACCGTGCGCAACCGACGGAACTTCGGACGCCAACCGGCGGAGGAGTCCCCGGTGCGCGACGCCGCCACGCTGTGGCGCTCTTACCGATCAGGGCTGGTCACCAGCGCCGCCAATCCCAAGATGGCCACCGTCTATCTGGCCTTGATCCCGCAGTTCCTGCCGCCCGGCGGTGGTACGCCCGCCGACGTGGTCACGTTGACCGCCGTGCAGATCGCGATCAGTGCCGGCTGGTACGCCGTGGTGGTCGCCCTCGTCGGGCTGGCGAGGCGGTTGTTCGCCGTGCCGGCGGTGCAGGTGGGGCTGGCCTGGGTGAGTGCCGCCGTCCTGCTGACGCTCGGGCTGCGCACCGCGGTGATGACCAGCTCCATGCTCTAGCCGAACGGCTGGAAAAGCGAAGACCCGTCCAGGGGAGAAGAGGGAAATCTTGACGCCGCCCGAAAAGGTCGAATCCCAGGTGCGCGAAATCATCGCGTCCGTGCTCGGTTCGTCCGCGCCATCCGAAATCCGGCTCGATGCCGAGTTGCACGAAATCGGAGTCGAGTCGTTGAGCATTCTCGCCATCGTGGTGCGAGTCGAAGAGGAATGCGGCATCAAGATCGGCGACAGCGAGCTCTTCGAAGCCTCGCTGAAGCGTGTCGGCGATCTCGTCGAGTTGGTGCAGTCGAACATGGCAAATTCCTAGAAACGAGGTACGGAAACGTAATGATGAATTCGGCAGAAGCATCGCTGACCGCTGAAGAAATCGTTCCCACGCACTGGTACAACGTGCTGTCCGACCTCAGCGGTGTCGAGGACGCGGCCAAGCTGCGCCAGGCAAGGCCGGAGACCCGCACGGACGGCGACGCGGTCGCCCCGCAGATCCCGCTGTCGATGTACCGGCAGAGCATGGGCCGGGAACGGTTCGTGGAGATCCCGCAGGAGGTGCGCGCGGAGTACCTGCGCTGGCGGCCGACCCCGCTCAAGCGGGCCCGCCGGCTGGAGCAACTGCTCGACACCCCCGCCCGGATCTACTACAAGTACGAGGGCACCAACACCACCGGCAGCCACAAGCTCAACACCGCGCTGGCCCAGGCGTATTACTACAAGCAGGCCGGCATCACCAGCCTGACCACCGGTACCGGCGCCGGCCAGTGGGGCTCGGCCCTCGCCGTCGCCTGCCGCATCTTCGGCCTCGAGTGCACCGTCTACATGGTGCGGGTCAGCTACGACCAGAAGCCGTACCGCCGGATCATGATGGAGATGAACGGGGCCAAGGTCATCTCCAGCCCCAACGAGAACTCCGAGGCCGGCCGCGCCGCGCTGGCCCGCGATCCGAACACCGACGGCAGCCTGTCCATCGCCAACGCGGAGGCGTTCGAGCACGCCCGCCAAGTGGAGCGCTGCAACCTCTCGGTGGGCAGCGGGGAGAACCACGTCCTGCTCCACCAGACCGTGATCGGCCAGGAAGCGGTGCGGCAGTTCCGCGCCATCGGCGACTTCCCGGACGTGGTGATCGGTTCGGTCGGCGCGGGCAGCAACTTCTCCGGCGTCTCCCTGCCGTTCTTCCACGAGAAGGTGCGCGAGGGACTGGACACCCGGTTCGTCGCGGTGGAGCCGGAGGCGTGCCCGAAGCTCACCAAGGGCCGCTACGCCTGGGACTACAACGACTACACCGGCATCACGCCGATGACGAAGATGTACACCCTGGGGCATACCTTCGTCTCCCCGGGCATCCACGCCGGCGGCCTGCGCTACCACGGCGCCGCCCCCTTGGTGAGCGCGATGTACCACCAGAAGCTGATCGAGGCGGTGGCCTATCCGCAGCGCTCGGTGTTCGAGGCCGGCATCACCTTCGCCCACGAGGAGGGCCTCATCCCGGCGCCCGAGTCGGCGCACGCCATCCGCGGCGCGATCGAAGAGGCGCTGCTGGCCAAGAAGGAGGGCCGGGAGAAGGTCATCCTGTTCAACCTCAGTGGCCACGGGCTGCTCGACCTCTCCGCCTACCAGCAGTTCCTCAGCGGAAACATGACGGACATGGCGGCCTCGGACGAGGCGATCGCCGCCTCGCTCGGCCGCTTGCCCGCCATGGACGACCTGGGCGCGGCAGCGCACTGAGAACGAGCCCTACAGATGGAGGGACAGGCCGTGCACAACCCGACTGACGAGGTGCTGAACGTCGCGATCGTGGGAACCGGTCCACGAGGGATCTCGGTGTTCGAGCGGATCGCGGCCAACCTGACGGCCGAACCGGAACCGCGCACCGTCCGGATCTGGCTGATCGACGCGGTGGAACTGGGCGCGGGGCGCATCTGGCAGACCGACCAGGAGACCTGCTTCCTGATGAACACCGTGGTCGGTGAGATCAGCATGTTCTCCGGGGTCTTCGACCGCGCCCCGTGCCGGCCGGGCGCCGGCCTGTCCTTCCAACAGTGGCTGCGCACCCAGCCGGACCCGGCACTGTCCGGGCTGGGCCACGACGACTACGCACCGAGGTACGCCTACGGCAGGTACCTGCGGTACGTGTACGACTCGGTGGTGCGCGGGATGTCCGGGCTCGGCGACGTCGTCGAGGTGGTCGGCACGACGACCTCGTTGCGCGAGGTCGACAGCGGCTACGAACTCCGCGTGTCCACGGTGGACGGCGAGCTGACGGTGACCGCCGACGCGGTGGTGATCACCACCGGGCACGCTCCGGCGGTGCTGTCCGGGCACCAGGCGGAGCTGGCGGGATTCGCCCGGGAGCGGCCCGAACTCCGCTACCTCAGCGGGGATTCGGCCGCCGACCTGGAACTGTCCTCGATCGAGCCGGGCGCCGTCGTCGGGGTCGTCGGCCTCGGCCTGTCCTTCTACGACATCCTCATGTCCTTCACCGTCGGCCGTGGCGGGAGGTTCAAGGAGGGCCCCGACGGCTCGCTGTTCTACGTGCCCAGCGGCAACGAGCCCCGCGTGGTGGCCGGTTCGCGCAGCGGACTGCCGATCCGCTCGCGGGGCCGCAACCAGAAGGGGGTGACCAGCCGGGCCGCGCCGAAGTTCCTCACCTCGGCCGCCGTCGGCCGGTTGCGCGAGCGCAACGTGCAGCAGCGGGGCAACCCGGCCCTGGACTTCGACCGCGACGTGCTCCCCCTGCTCCGGGCCGAGGTCAACTACGTCTACTACACCACCCAGGCGCGGACCCAGCACGGGCCGGACCGCGCCGAGGCGGTCGCCGCGGAGCTGCGGGCGCTCGGACCGGACCCGGCCGGCTGGCGCGGGGTGGCGCAGCGCCACGGACTGGCGGACGTGGCACCGCTCGACCTGGACCAGCTGTCCAGGCCGTTGCGCGGCAAGCGGTTCGCCTCCGGCGCCGACCTGGTCGCCGAGGTGCGGCGCATCCTGCTCGCCGACATGGAGGCGGCCCGCCGCGGCAACGTGGAGAGTCCGCTCAAGGCCGCGCTGGACGCCATCCGGGACTCCCGCGAGGCGCTGCGGCACGCCGTCGACTTCGGCGGTCTGGAACCGCGGTCCCACCGGGCCGACTTCCTCGGCCGGTTCGCGTCGCGCACCTCGCCGCTGTTCACCGGCCCGCCGCTGGAACGCACCGCGCAGTTCCTGGCCCTGATCGACGCCGGGGTGCTGGAGGTGGTCGGGCCGGACGTGGCGCACGGTTGCGACGCCGAGCAGGGCCGGTTCTTCCTGGAGTCCCCGGCCGTCGAGGACTCGCGCAGGCACTGCGACGTGCTCATCGACTCGCGGATCCCCACCGCCGGCCTGCTGCGCAACACCGATCCGCTGATGCGGCAGCTGGTCGGCGAGCGGATGGCCGCCGGGTTCGTGCACGGCGACGCCGACGAGACGTTCGAGACCGGCGCACTGCACATCACCCCGGCCGAGCGCCGGGTGATCACCGCGCACGGCCGACCGCACCGAGCCGTCTACGGGCTGGGCATCCCGACCGAAGGGGCCTGCTGGTTCACCCAGATCGGCAACGGCCGGCCGGGCGTGCACACCTCGTTCACCAGGGACGCCGACGTCGTCGCGCTCAGCGTGCTGCGCCGGGCCAAGTCCAACGCCTTCTAACGATCGGGGACACGTTGTCCGAGCAAGACGATGCGTACCGGGAGTTCCGGGCCGCGCGGGACCTGCTGCTGCACCACGCCGGGGACCAGGACGCCGCGCGCAAGGCGTTCCGGTGGCCGCGGCCACGACACTTCAACTGGGCGATCGACTGGTTCGACCGGATCGCCGAGGGCAACGACCGGGTGGCCCTGGACGTCGTCGGCCAGGGCGAGCTGACGTTCCAGGAGCTCTCGCGCCGCTCCGACCGGGTCGCCGGTTGGCTGCTCTCCCAGGGCGTGCGCCGCGGCGACGTGGTGATGCTGCTGATGGACAACCGGACCGAGCTGTGGGAGCTGATGCTCGCACTGATCAAGGTCCGGGCGGTGGTCGCCCCCGCCTTCATCACCATCTCGCCCGAGGAACTGCGCACCCGGATCGGCCGGGCCGGGGCCCAGCACGTGATCGCCGATCACCGCGTCGTGCCGGGGCTCGCGGTGGACGGCCTCCAGACCAGGATCATCGTGGGTGGGGAGCACGAGGGCTGGACCGACTTCGCCACCTCGGCCGGGCACGCGGGCGCCTTCGTGCCGGAGGGCCCGACCGAAGCCGACGAGCCGCTGTTCTACTACTTCACCTCGGGATCCACCGCGCGGCCGAAGTTGGTGGTGCACACGCACGTCAGCTACGCGATCGGCCATCTGGCGAGCATGTACTGGAACGGCCTGAAGCCGGGGGACAGGCACCTCAACGTCTCCGCCCCGGCCTGGGCGAAGTTCCCGTGGAGCTCGCTGTTCGGCCCCTGGAACGCCGAGGCCACCGTGGTGTCCATGGACACCGCAGACGCGACCCCGCAGGGGCTGCTGGAGGTGCTGGGGACGGGCACGATCACCAGTTTCTGCGCGCCGCCCAGCACCTGGCGGGCGCTGATCCGAACCGGGCTGCCCGACGGCCTGCCCGGCTTGCGCAACGCGGTCAGCGTCGGTGAACCGCTCATGGGCGACGTGGTCGAGCGGGTCCGCGAACTGGCCGGGGTGACCGTCCGCAACGGCTTCGGGCAGTCCGAGGTCACCGCCATGGCCGGAGTGACCGCGTCCTCCTCGGCGGACCCGATCTCCATGGGCCATCCGCTGCCGGGCTACGAACTGGTGGTGGTCCGGCCCGACACCGACGAGCCGGCCCGGGAGGGCGAGCTGTGCCTGGACCTGTCCGGCGCACCCGTCGGCATGATGCGCGGCTACCTCGACCCGGAGGACAACGCCGCCAGCCGCACGCCCGGCGGCCTGTACCGGACCGGTGACCTGGCCCGGTGGGACGACGACGGCTCCCTGGTCTACCTCGGGCGCCGCAAGGACGTCTTCGAGGGGCCGGACGGCGTCCTGGTCGCCCCGCTGGAGTTGGAGCACGTCCTGGTGCTGCACCCCGCCGTCGCCGAACTGTCCGTGGTCCCGGTGGCCGAGGACACGGGCCCGGTGGCCAAGGCGTACGTGGTGCTGTCCGCCGGTTGGAACGCCAGCCGGGCCACCGCCGAGGTGCTCTTCGCCCACCTGCGGGAGCGCCTGCCCGCGCCCAAGTCCGTGCGGTTCCTGGAATTCGTGGACGACCTGCCGCGCACGGAGTCGGGCAAGGTGCGGCGCGAGGCCGTCCGGGCGTTGCGCCGGTCCCGGCACGTGGAGTTCACCGCCGCGGCGCCCGCCGCGGGTCGGCACGACGGCCGGCCCGGTGGAAGCGCGGCCCCCGAGAGGGAGTTCCGGGCGCGCTGACGCAGCCGCCGACGGGCGCGGGCGGCCTGCGCCCCGCCCGGGCGGCGGCCCGCCCCGCGCCGCCGCTCGCCCTCACCGGCCGAACCAGTCCAGGCAGACGATCGTGGCGTCGTCGCCGATCTCCGCCGCCTCGCGGTGACCGGCGAGCTCGTCGAGGACCGCGCGGGGAACGTGGGAGGCCGGCAGGAGCCGGGCGCTGTTGACGGCGCGGGCCAGGGCGCGTTCCTGGTACTTCTCGCCGGTGGGGGAGGCCACGTCGTAGACGCCGTCGCTGACGATCAGCAGGCGGTCCCCGGGGCGGACCTCGAACTGCTCGACGTGGTAGATGGTGTCCTCGAACATGCCCAGGGGGAGTTGGGCCTCCGGCTCGATCAGCTCCAAGGACCCCTCGCGCAGCCGCCACAGCCGGGGGGAACCCGCGTCGATGACCTCCGTCAGACCGCTGTTGAGGTTGAAGCGCAGCAGCAGGGTCGGCAGGTGGACGGCGCCCTCGTACTGGCCGTAGACGGCCTGGTCCGCAAGGTGTGCCTGGTCGGGCAGGTTCAGTCCGGCACGGCGCGCGTTGCGCAGGGCGTTGACGGCGAGGTGGGTGAGCAGGGCCGCCTCGATGCCCTCGCCCATGCCGTTGGTGACGGTGAGCGTGAGGTGGTCGGCCGAGCTCGACCAGTCGAAGTTGTCGCCGTGGATGGCGTAGGCGGGTTCGAGCTGGCCGCCGAGGGCGTACTCGGGCCGGCTGCACGCGCGGCTCGGGAGGAGCTGCCACTGCATCTCCGCGGCCAGGGTGAGGCGTTGGGTGCGGCGGGCCTGGAGGTAGAGGTCGGTGTCGCGCTCGGCGAGGACGATCTCCCGGCCGAGGACGTCCGCGAGTTGCTCCAGCTCGCCCAGCGTGGAGCGGGAGCAGTGTTCCTCGGGCAGGGCGAGGGAGAGCACCCCGAGGCGGTCGCCGCGCACCGAAATGGGCAGGTGGGCGGTGACGACGGGAGGGGTGCCGGCGCTGCGCAGGAGCGGCTGCTGCGCGCCGAAGGCCCGGCCCGGTTCGCTGGTGTGCACCGACAGGGGCGCCGCGGTGTATGGAAGCGCGTCGATGGGCTGGAGTAAGGTCATGGCGTAGTCGGCGATCAGCAGGTTCACGCTGTTCGCCGCGAAATGCTCTGTAAGTGAAGCGCGCACCACATTCAGCAGTTCATGGGGAGCTGCCTCGCGCAGGGCTCGTTCCACGGCCGCGTATCTTTCCGACATCTCGCCGACCGCTTTCTCGAATGACTGTGACAGGGAGTAGACATCAGCCAGGAAGCAACTGGGCTGACACGACTGTCCGGAGTGGATCAATGGATCTGAACGGTGCTGCTCCGCGCATAGATTCTCATGCTTCGCACGACGCCGCGCAGACAGCCTGCGAGGTCGTGGCACTCCTGGAGGTCCTGTGGGAGCGGGGCCGGGACGCGGTCTCGCCCGCGCCGGTCTCGACCTCCCAGTTGCGGGTGCTGCACATCCTGGAGCGCGACGACGGCATCAACCTCAGCGCGCTGTGCCGGGCCCTCGGTGCGGCGCCGTCCTCGGCCAGCCGCCTGTGCGACCGCCTCCAGGCCCTGGGCTTCATCGAGCGCGTCCCCAGTGAGGTCAACCGGCGCGAGCGGTGCGTACGCTTGACCGGCGAGGGCACGGCCTACCTCGCCGGCCTGCGGGTCCGCCGGGAGGAAGCGCTGCTCGTCGCCATCGACGCCATGCCGCCGGCAGCCCGACGGGCCCTCAGCGAGGGGCTGAGCGGCTTTCGCCAGGCGGTCTCCGCCACTGTGCCGGAGCTCGGCGGTGCGCCCGCGGACCGTTCGACGCGGTCCGCATGAGGCGGCGTCGGCCGCCCGCGTAACGGGCTGGTGCCCTCCCGCGCACCGGGCTCGCGCCACCGGCCGTGATTGACGCAGCGTCAGCGATTGCCCCAGGTAGTTCCGTGGATTGACGAGACTGGCTAACATTTGTCGTGCGACAAATGAGAGGCTCCTCGCTGATCACGAACGGGGCGCACCCTGCTGGGCAGGCGGCACGCCTGGGCCATGATGGTGGAAGGAAAGTGGTTTGAGCACGACTGAGGCTGCCGCGCGGGAGCGGGTGCGCGCGGTGCTGCGCGCAGAGGCCGACGACATCGCTGACCGTTGGGTCCAACTGCAGCTGGCGCAGGCGCCGTTGGGGGACGCGGTCAGCGAGACGGAGCTCCGCGAGGAGTCCGACGCGCTGATCGGCGCCCTCATCTCGGGGCTGGACGGGGACGGACCGGTCGAGCGCGTGGTCGGCAGCCACCCCGGGCTGCGGCAGGCGGTCTGTGACCTCTCGCTGCGCAGGGCCCGTGCCGGCGCGACCCCCACCGACACCTCGCTGGCGGTGCTGGCGTTGAAGGAAGCCCTGTTGGAGGCGGCGCAGCGGCAGACCGAGAACGCCGCCGCGCTCTTCAGCGACGCCGTGCTGATCAACAGGTTGCTGGACAGCGCCGGTGTGCTGTCCTTCGAGACCTACGTGGAGCGCCGCGAGGAGATCATCCGCCGCCAGAGCCGGCAGTTGCTGGAAGTGTCCACCCCGGTGGTGCGGCTGTGGCGGCAGGTGCTCGCCGTGCCGCTGATCGGCACCCTCGACACCGCCCGCACCCAGGTGGTGATGGAGAACCTCCTCCAGGGCATCCAGGACCACGAGGCGCTGGTCGCCATCATCGACATCACCGGCGTGCCCACCGTCGACACCGCGGTCGCCCAACACCTGATGCAGACGGTGAACGCGGTGCGCCTGATGGGTGCGGACTGCGTCATCAGCGGAATCCGGCCGCCCATCGCCCAGACCATCGCCCAGTTGGGGATCGACCTGTCGACGATCCTCACCCGGGCCACGCTGGCGGACGCCCTCGCCGCCGCGGTCAAGCTCACCGACGCGGCCTCCGCACGACCGACCCCGGCGGCCGACCGATGAACAGCACGCCCTCGAACGGCGTCCCGATCCTCCGGCTGGGCGACGTGCTCGTCACCGGCCTGCTCAACGAACTCGACGACAAGTCGGCGGTGGCGTTCACCGAGGAACTCACCGCACGCATCACCTCGGACCACGCCCGCGGTGTCCTCATCGACATCTCACGACTGGAGATCATCGACTCCTTCGTGGCCCGCACCCTGATGGAGCTCACCACGATGGCGCGCCTCTTGGGGGCACGGGTCATCGTCGCCGGGATGCGCCCGCCGGTGGCCATCACCTTGGTCGAGCTGGGGCTCCAACTGACCGGCGTGGAAACCGCACTCAACGCGGAGCAGGGCATGGCAGCGCTGGGCTGGCATCAGACCCCTTCGCCTCCCGAAGGGGTCCTGCGTGACACACGCCAGTGATGTCGGCACCGCTTCGCGCAGCGGGCCACCCGCCATCGACGACGGCTTCCGGACCGCCCCGGCGGTCCACGAGGTGCGCAACGAAGAGGACCTCCTCGTCGTCCGGCACGCGGTGCGCGCGGCGACCCTGCGCGCCGGCTTCAGCATCGTCGACCAGACCCGCGTCGTCACCGCGGCCAGCGAACTCGCCCGCAACGCCTACGTCCACGGCGGGGGCGGCACACTGGCCATCGAGCACCTGGCGCGCACCGGTGCCGCGGGACTACGGCTGACGGTGGCGGACGAGGGCCCCGGCATCCCCGACCTCTCCGCGGCACTGACCGACGGCTTCACCACCGGGGCCGGACTGGGGCACGGCCTGGGCGGCGCCCGACGCCTCATGGACGAGTTCGACATCGACACCGCGGCAGGCGACGGCACCACCGTGACCGTGACCCGATGGGCGGTCCGTTGACCTCGCCCCCGCCCTTCTGCACCACGCACGTGCGCATCGACCACTACAGCGCGGTGCACCTGGCCGCGGAGACCGCACGCGCGCTGGCCCGGCGGTACCGGCTCCCCGGATCACTGTCCGACCAGGCCGCCGTCGTCGCCTCCGAACTGGGCAGCAACCTCGCCAAGTACGCGGTCGACGGCTCGCTGTTCCTGCAACCGATGGCGCTCGGCGGCGGCCTGGAGATCCTGGCCACCGACCGCGGCCCCGGCATGCCCGAACTGCGGCGCTGCCTGGCCGACGGCTACACCACCACCGGCTCCCTGGGCGCCGGCCTGGGCGCGGTCGTGCGGATCGCGGCGGACTTCTCGATCCGCACGGAGGCGCCCGGCGGCACCCTGGCCTGCGCGCGGCTGGCACCGCCGGACCGGGCCGGCGCGGCGAAGGAGGCCGTCGGCGCGGTCTCCGTCCCGGCCGAACGCGAGACCACCAACGGCGACGGCTGTGCCGTCCTCGACGTCGACGGGCGCCGCACCCTGCTCGTCGTGGACGGCCTCGGCCACGGGGAGCCGGCGGCCGAGGCCGCGCAGAGCGCGCTGCGGGCCTTCGCCCGGGCCCCGGAAGGGCCGTTGCCGGAGATCCTCCACGGCGTGCACCGCGCGCTGCGCCACACCCGCGGAGCCGCGGTCGGCCTGCTGCGGCACCACCCCGACCGGGTCGAGTACGCCGCCGTCGGCAACGTCCGCTGCGTGGCGCTGACCACCCACGAGGTGCACCACCGCCTCACCGGCCAGCCCGGCATCGTCGGCCTCAACCTGCCCACCCCGAAGGTGCACCGCATCCCCCGGGAACCAGGTCTCAGCATGCTGCTGCACTCCGACGGCATCGACCCCCGCTGGACCCACAGCCCGGCGCCGTTCCTGCTGCGGCTGCCGGCGCCGCTGCTCGCGGCCGCGCTCGCCGACCGCCACCGCCTCATCCGCGACGACGCCACCGTGGTCGTCGCCGGCCCGCACCAGGGACTCATGTGACCGCCCACGCCTTCCATTCGCTGCCCGCCCTGCGCCGGGCCCTACGACGCCTGTGCACCGCGCACCACCTGCCCGCCGAGACCCGGGCCCGCCTGGTGCTCTCCGCAACCATGCTGGCCCGCCCCGAAATCCGGGCCGGTCGCCAGGTCGCCCTGGACGTCACCCGGGAAGACGGCCCGGACGACGCCGTGCACCTGACCGTCACCCTCCGATCCCCCATGGCCCCCGCCCCGCTGCGCCCGACGGAACTGCCGCTGACCGCCCGGACCACACCCCAGGGCGCGGTCGTCTGGCACCTGACCCTCGCCGCACCGGAAGGGGACCCGGCGCCGGAACTCCCCGCCGGCACACCGCACATGAACGGATCCGGGGGCACCCTGCGGGCCACCGGCACCGCGTCGGGCGACGAGGCGGGCGAGGACACGGCCGAGGAGGAGGCCGCGGCGTCCGAGGAGGAACTCCGGTCCGTGGTGGCCCGCCTGGACCAACTGACCGCGGAGCACCAACACCTCAAACACGAACTCGCCGAGACCAACAGCGGTGTGCTCGCCCTCTACGTCCAGCTCGAAGAGCGCGACGAACAGCTCCGCACCGCCCACGGACAGATCCTCCGCGAGATCGAGGACGCCCTCCGGCCCCCGCCCCTGGTCATCGACGGACTCGAACTCGCCGTCCACTACGCACCGGCCGATGCGCACGCCCCCACCGGGGGCGACCTCTACGACTGGTTCCTGCTGCCCGACGGCACCGTGCACATCACCATCATCGACGCGCTCGGCCACGGCATCCGCAGCACCCGCAGCGCGCTGAATGTCACGCACGCGGTGCGCACGCTCGCCCTCGAAGGCCACCCGCTGTCGTCCATCGTCGAGCGCACCCACGACATCCTCGTCCCGTTCGATCCGGACATCGTGGCGACCATGCTGCTCGCGCGGATCTGCCCGGCCACCGGCGCGTTGCGCCTGGCCAACGGCAGCCATCCGCCGGCCCTGCTCAGCCGCGCCGACGGCACCACCCACTACCTGGAGGTGCGCGGCCGCGGCGTCGGCTACCCGCTCCCCGGAAGCGAACGGGTCCTCCAGGAGCGCCTGGCGGACGGCGACCTGCTCGTGCTGTACACCGACGGCCTGACCGAGAGCCGCAGGGACCCGTTGGAGGGCGAGGCCCGCCTCGTCAAGAGCACCCGCCGGCACCGCCACCGCCCCACCGAGGAGATCCCCTACGCCATCGCCGACGACATGCACACCGTGATCCTGCACCCGGACGACACGCTCGCGCTCGTCGTCCGACGCACGGGCACGGCGGCGGGATTCGCACCGGAGTGACGCCGCCGGAGGGCGCGGCGCCTGGTATGCGGTACGCCCCCTCGGGTCCACGACAGGCGGGAACACCACCCCCACTGCGCTCTGTGCGCGGCTCGTGACGCATGGCAGGGTCGGTGGACGACGGTCCCGAGGCGTCTGGAGCCACAACGTGCGAGTCCCTTTGACAGCAGGCCAACTGGAGATCTGGATCTCCCAGATCCTGGAGCCGGTGGGCACGGCCTACAACGTGGGCGACTACTACGAGATCACCGGCGTCCTCGACCCGGCACTGCTGCAACAGGCGGCGCGCACCGCGGTGGACGAGGCCGGATCGCTGGGCGCCCGGTTCGTCACGGAGGCCGACGGGACGCCGGTGCAGCAACTGGCCCCCGCCGAATGGGACTTCGAGGTGCTGGACCTGAGCGGCGAGCCCGATCCGGACGCCCGGGCCCTGGCGTGGATGCGGGCCGACCTCGCCCGACCGGTCGACCTGACCACCGGCCCGCTGCTCGGCGCCGCCCTGATCAAGGTGTCGGCCGACCGCCACCTCTGGTACCGCCGCGTCCACCACATCGTCGCGGACGGCCACGGCCTGGCCGCGCTCGCCCGCCGGACGGCGGACCTCTACAACGCACTGCACGACGGAACGCCCCCGGAGCCGCACCCGTTCGAGCCCGTCACCGTCGCCGTCGAGCAGGACCGGGCCTACGCGGCCGGTCGCACGTACCGTTCGGACCAGGAGTTCTGGGCGCAGGAGGCGGCAGCCTGGCCGGCGACCGGGCGGCTGTCCGCGGAGGCGCCGCCGGCCTCCGCGGCCCTCCAGGGCCGCCACCACCTGCCGACGTCCGCGGTGACCGCGGTCCAGGAGCAGAGCGAGCGGCTGGCGGTGCCCTCCGCGCACTTCCTGATCGCGGCCACCGCCCTGTACCTGCGGCAGGCCACCGGGGCGGACGAGGTGACCTTCGGCTGCTCGGTCGGCGGACGGTCCACCCGCGCCCTGCGCGGGGTCGTCGCACCCCTCGCCAACATCCTGCCGCTGCGGGTCACCGTCGATCCGCACGCCTCCGTGGGGGAGGCGTTCGCGCACGCGGACGGCCGGATACGGCAGGCGATGCGCCACCACCGCTACCGCTACGAGGAGTTCCGGCGTGCGCTGGCCGTCGCCGCGGGGCCGGCGGAACCGCCAGGGGTGGGCCCGCTGGTGAACGTCGTGAACTTCGACCGCGACCTGCGGCTGGGGGCGGCCCGGGGCTCGGTGCGCACGCTGAACACCGGCCCCGTACCCGACCTCAGCCTCTTCTTCGACGTGCGGTCGCCGCGCGAGGGGACGACCGTGAGCGTGGAGGCCAACCCCGCCACCTACTCGGCGGCGGAGACCGACCGCCACGCCGAGGGCCTCGGCCGACTCGTGGTGGCACTGGCCGCGGCCGATCCCGCGGCGCCCCTTCCCGCCCCGGCACCGCAGCCGGGATGACGCGTCGACCGCGGCCGTGGGCGGAGCGCCGTCACTCCCGCCGGGCGGCGAGCGCGGCGCCGAGCGCCAGGGCCTGGGCACCGGACGGCGCGCCGGCGTCGGGCCGCTCCCGGAACTGGCCGATGAGGAAGCCGGCCTGGAAGCGGCTCTTGGCGCCGAGCGCCTTCATCACCTCCGCGACATGACGTTGGCAGCTGCGGACGGACATCCCCAGGCGCCGCGCGATGGACTTGTCCTCCAGCCCCTCGGCGAGCATCGCGACGATCGTCTCCTGGATCTCGCCGGAGATCTGCACGGCCGACGTCGCGTCGAAGCTGAGCGGGAACGGCGAGGCGCCGCGCCAGGCCCAGTCGAAGAAGCCCCGCATGCTGTGGATGAGCCGCGGTTCGCGCACCAGCAGGGCCGCCTGCGGATCGTCCGGCACGCCGAGCAGCGCGGCGTGCTGGTCGAAGACCAACATCCGGCACAGGCTCTCGGACTGGGTGCGCACCTCCGCTCCCAGGCTCGTCATCCGCTGCACGTGGTCGATGGTCGGTTGGTGGTAGCGGGCCGGGTGTTGGTACAGCGTGCGCATGGTGACGCCGCGCGCGAGCATCCGGCGGTCCCGCTCCAACGCCGCCCGCAGCGCCTCGGGCGAGCGGGCCCCGCCCGGTTGCGTGGTGAGGACCTCCGCACGGCAGTTCAGGGTCAGCTCCTCGATGAGCTCCTGCACCAGGCCGAGGTCGTCGATCATCTCCACGTGCGCCACGTCGGTGTGGCGTGCCTGGCCCGTCTCGTAGGCGGGCACCAGCGTCTCGAACATCCACCGGAACCGCTCGATCTCGTCCTGTTGGCTGCGGACCTCGCGTTCCATCGGGCGCAGCACCCGGTTGGCGGCGATCCTCGGCGGTACGACGGCCAGTCGCCCGGGGGTGCCCTCGGCGTGGGACAGCAGCCGCAGGCCCGCGAGTTCCTTGACGACCCGCTCCGCCTCGTCGGCGTCGAGGCCGAGGACGGCGAGGTCCTCGATGTCGAATGCGGTCCGGTTCGCCGCGAATTCGAAGACCTCTAAGGCTCTCCGGCTCATCTTGATTTCACTGACTGAACGTGAGGTATTCATGGCCTACCCCTGCTGTATCAGAGTCTTCCCCTGGTCGGAGGGAAGCCTAGACACGACCGATCAACAACCGGTCAACGCCGCGCAGACGGGAATGACCGCATGCCGGTGAGAGAGCGCGACGACCCGCAAGGGGAAGTGGCGCACCGGACCCGCAAAGACGCCCGGCGGCGAATAACCAACCGCCCTGCGACCGGTGGATTACTGCGCCGTAACAGAGATTTCAAGAAGCTGTGGTACGGCGAGAGCGCGGGGAAATTCGGCGCGGCGGTCACCAGCGTGGTGCTGCCGCTGGTCGCCGTCTCCGTCCTGCACGCCACCACCTTCGAGGTGAGCCTGCTCAATGCCGCGACCTGGGTGCCCTGGCTGCTCATCGGCCTGCCGGCGGGGGTGTGGGTGGACCGGTGGCCGCGCAGAACGGTCATGCTCGTCAGCGACGCCGTCTCCTGCGTGCTGTTCGTGAGCGTGCCGCTGGTCTACTGGTCCGGCGCCCTCGACGTGACCCGGCTCCTGCTGGTCGCGCTGCTCGCCGGTACCGCCGCCGTCTTCTTCCAGACCGCTTACACCGCCTACCTCCCCAGCATCGTCGGCCCCGCGGACCAGGCCGAGGGCAACGCCAAACTGCACGGCAGCGCCTCCGCCGCCCAGATCGCCGGCACCGGCTCCGGCGGACTGATCGCCCAGGTCGTCGGCTCGGTCAACGGCATGCTCACGAACGCGCTGACCTTCCTCATCTCCTTCGCGTGCGTGGCCCGCATCCGCCATCGGGAGCCGCCGCCGCCCCGCGTCGCACGGGCCCGCGGCGCGCTGTTCCGAGAAGTCGGCGAGGGCGTGCGGCTGGTGGCCCAAGACCCCTACCTGCGCAGCCTCACCCTCTTCGGCGCCGTCTCCAACCTCTTCCTGGCCGGGTACCAGTCGCTGCTCGTGGTGTTCCTGGTGCGCGACGTCGGGCTGACCGACAGCGGGGTGGGCGTGCTGGTGGCGATCGGCGGTGCGGGCGGGGTGGTCGGCGCGCTCGTCGTGCGCCGGGGCGTGACCCGCTTCGGCACGGCCCGGGCACTGCTCCTGTTCGAACTCGCGGTGCCCGCGCTGGCACCGCTGATGGCCCTCACCTCCCGGGGCGCCGGGCTGGCCCTCTTCGTCATCGGCTACGCCGCGGTCTCGGTGGGCGTGGTCGCCGGCAACGTCATCAAGGCCGGGTTCCAACAGGGCTACTGCCGGGCCGACGTGCTCGGTCGGGTCGCCGCCTGCTCGTCGTTCCTCAACTTCGGCACGCTGCCGCTCGGTGCGCTGCTCGCCGGGGCACTGGGCACCTGGTTCGGGGTGCGCCCGACGCTCTGGGTGATGATCGCGGGCATCCCGTTGAGTGCGCTGATCCTGCTCTGCTCGCCCGTCCGGACCTGCCGTGACCTGCCGACGCGGGCGGACGCGGGGCGTTGAGGCGCACGCCCACCCCGGTGCCGTATGCCCGTTTTGCGCCCTCTCGTCTATGCGACAGACGTGTATGTCAGCCCTCGACGACCCTGGTGGCCGACCTATTCCGGTGACAGCGTGAAGCGCGTCGGCCCCCACCGAATCCGGTGACCGAATCCCGTGAGTCGCTCGGGCCCCCTTCGAAGAAGCAGGAGAACCCCCCCCATGCGCTTAGCCCAATTGCCTTCGGCCGGAGCCGGTGAACCGTTCGACGAGCACGACACCGGATGGGGATGACGCGCCGCAGTAATGGGCGCACGAGGAAATCCGTGAGAAACGACACGACAGGACGCGCATCACGATGACCGATTCCCTTTTCTGGACCATCGAGCCCGGAAAGCCGGCCACGACCCAGGTCCCGCAGTTCGCGGACGCCACCGAGGCGTGCGCATGGCTCACCTCGGTCCACGCCGAGCTGCGCGCGGCACTGCACCGCCACGGCGCGCTGTACCTCCGCGGCCTGCCGGTCCACGACGTCGACGACTTCGCCGCGGTGCGCGACGTCCTCGTCCCGCAGCGCACGCCCTACCGCGAGAAGGCCACGCCGCGCAGCAGCTACGGCAACGACGTCTACTCCTCCACCGACCTGCCGCCCAACCAACCGATCCGCATGCACAACGAGAACAGCTACACGCTGACCTTCCCCGGCCTGCTGCTGTTCGGCTGCCTGACGGCCCCCGAGGAGGGTGGCGCGACCCCCGTCGCCGACTGCCGCGAGGTCCTCCGCCGGCTCCCCGCCGACCTGGTCGAGCGGATGCGCACCGCGGGCTGGCTGCTGACCCGCAACTACTCGGAGCACATCTCCCTGGACTGGCGCACCGCCTTCGCCACCGACCAGCGGGCGGACGTCGAGAAGTACTGCGCGGACAACCTCGTCTCCTGCGCGTGGGACGACGACGGCGCCCTGCGCACCCGCCAACTGCGCCCCGGCATCATCCACCACCCCGAGACCGGCGAGGACGTCTGGTTCAACCACATGGCGTTCTGGAACTCCTGGTCACTGGACGAGGAGATCCGCGAGGCGCTCCAGGACGAATTCGGCGCCGACGGGCTGCCGTTCGAGACCGGCCTCGGCGACGGCAAGCCCCTGACCCGCGCGGACGTCGACGCGATCAACGCCGCCTACGAGGGCGCGACGCTGCGCCGCACCTGGGAGCCCGGCGACATCCTGCTCGTCGACAACGTCCTGGCCACCCACGGCCGCGACCCGTTCCGCGGCGACCGGCGCATCGTCGTCGCCATGGGCGAACCGGTCGCCCTCGCGGACTGCCGGCCCACCGTGGCCCCCGCCGCCCGAGAGGAGCAGCCCGCGTGACCGGCGTACTGGAAGGCCCGCACGGCCTCGACACGACCGTCGCCCCCGGCCGGCCCGTCGACCTCATGGACCGCCTCCAACGGACCGTGGCGCACGCACCCGACCGGACCGCCGTCCGCGACCGGGCCGACACCCTCACCTTCGGCCGACTCGACGCGCTGACGACGACGGTGGCGGCCACGCTGACCGGGGCCGGCGTCCGCCCCGGCGACCGGGTGGGCGTCAGCCTGCCCCGGGGCACCGACCTCGTCGTCGCGCTGCTCGCCGTCTGGCGGGCCGGCGCCGCGTACGTGCCGATCGACCCCGCGTACCCGGGCGAGCGCCGGCACGCGATGGTGCGCGACGCGGGCGTCCGGGTGGTGGTGACCACGGCCGCCGCGGGCGACTGGCCGCCCGGCGTGCGCGGCGTCACCGTCGACCGGACCGCCACGTCGACCGCCCCGCGTCCGACGCCGCCCGTTCCCGTCGCCGCGCACGCGCCCGCCTACGTCATCTACACCTCCGGCTCCACGGGCACCCCCAAGGGCGTCCAGACCACCCGCGCCGGCGTGGCCGCGCTGGTGGCCGCGCTGGAGGAGGCGGGCATGTACGCCCCGGAGCCGCGCGTCGTGGCCTGGAACGCCAGCGTCTCCTTCGACGCGTCGGTCCAGCAGTGGGCGCGCGTGTGCCGCGGCGACACCCTCGTCGTGCTCGACGAGGACGAGCGCACCGACCCCGGCCGGCTGACCGCGGCCCTGGACGCGCACGGCGTGCAGGACCTCGACCTGACCCCCTCGCACTGGCACCTGCTCCGCGACGACCTGCTGGCGCGCGCCGCCGCCGGCCGGCACCTGCGCCTGTTCATGGGCGGCGAGCCCGTTCCCGAGAGCACCTGGCGGGAGCTGGCGGCCGAACGCGCCGCCGGGCGGCTCGACGCGCTCAACCTGTACGGCCCCACCGAGTGCACCGTCGACACCGCCGCCGCCTGGATCGACGGCGACGGACCGCACATCGGGCCCGCCCTGCCCGGCGTCCGGGCGCACGTGCTGGACGCGGACCTCGCCCCGGTGGCCGACGGCGCGGACGGGGAGCTGTACCTCGCCGGCCCCCAGGTCGCCCTGGGCTACCTCAACCGGCCCGCCCTGACCGCCACCCGCTTCGTCGCCGACCCGTTCGCCGCCGACGGCTCCCGGATGTACCGCACCGGCGACAAGGTCCGCCGCCGCCCGGACGGCGCCCTGGAGTACCTGGGCCGCATCGACCGCCAGATCAAGATCCGCGGCTACCGCGTCGAACTGGGCGAGATCGAAGCCGCCCTCACCCGCCAACCGGGCGTCGCCGCGGCCGCCGTCACCCTGCACCGCAGCCCCGTCTCCGGCGAACAGCTCGCCGCCTACTTCGTGTCCGCGGCGGACCCGGCCGACACACCCCCGACCGCCGAGTCCCTCCGCGACCAACTGGCCTCCGTCCTGCCGCAGTTCATGCTCCCGACGTCCTACACCCGGCTCGACGCGCTGCCGCTGACGGTCAACGGGAAGGTGGACCTCGCCGCGCTGCCCGCGCCCGAGGAGCAGCCCACCGCGGCCCCGGAGACGGACGGCGACCCGGACAACGCCCCGCAGGGCGAGGTCGAGACGCTCATCGCGGCCGTCTGGTCCGAGGTGCTCGGCCGCGCCCGCGTCCACGCCGACGACGACTTCTTCGCCATGGGCGGCCACTCGCTGATCGCGCTGCGCGTCGTGGCCCGGCTCAAGAAGCAGTTCGGGATCGCCATGTCGACCCGCGAGGTCTACCGCCACCCGCAGCTCCGGGACCTGGCCCGGCACGTCGAAGCGCTGCGCGCCGCCGCCTGACCGTCGCCCCCGGCCGGCGGGGCACGGACCGGCCGGTCACCGCCCCGCCGCGGGGTGGCACAGCCCCGACCCCATCCGCACGACAGGAAGAGGAATCGAGCCATCATGGCCGGACACACCCAGGGACGACAGGACACCACTGTCATCCGGATCAAGGAGCGGACCGAGCGGACCTCGCACACGCTCATCTGCCTTGGCTTCTGCGGCGGCGGCACCGGGCCGTACCACGCCTGGGGCGACTGCCTCCCCGAGGACACGGCCCTCTCCGCCGTCTGCTACCCCGGCCGGGAGGGTCGGTTCCTGGAGCCCTGCGCGACGGACTGGGACGAACTGGCCGCCGACACCACCCAGGCCGTGCTCTCCGCCGTCCAGGGACCGTACGTCCTGTTCGGCCACAGCATGGGCGGCTGGATGGCGTTCGACGTGGCCAGCCGCATCGAGCGCGACGGCGGACCGCTGCCCGAGAAGCTGATCGTCTCCTCGTGCAACGCACCCGACCGCGGCCTGACGCCCCGCGACATGTTCCCCGCCCGCCAGGACACGGACGACGCGCTGCTGGACTGGATGCGCACCAACGGCCTGATGCCGGCGCACGTCCTGGAGGACCCCGACCTCCAGGAAATGGCGGTGGAACTCATGCGGGCCGACATCCAGGTCCGCGACACCTTCCGCTACACGCCGGGCGCCCGCGTGAGCATCCCGGTGCAGATGCTCTCCGCGACCGACGACGCCGTCATCGAACAGGACGCCGGCAACCAGTGGCGCCGGGTCGCGACGGGCCCCTACCAGCACGACGTCCTGCCCGGCGGTCACTTCTACACCCCCGAGATCTGGCGCCGGCTGCCGCTGCACATCCCCGCGCTGACCACGACGGCGTCCACCGTGCCGTCCACCGCCGGTGCCTGAGGCCGCCCGGCCCCGCCGCACCCCCGGTCCGACCTTCCTCCGCCCTGTTCCGCCAGAAAGGACACCCACGCGGTGACGAACCCCTTCGAAGACGCCGACGGGACCTACCTGGTCCTCACCAACGACCAGCAGCAGCACTCCCTGTGGCCGGCCCGGCTGGCACCCCCCATGGGCTGGACCGTGGCCCACGGCGCGACCGGCCACCAGGCGTGCCTGGACTACATCGACACGCACTGGGCCGACCTGACGCCGAAGCCGGCGCTCAGCAACTGAACCCATTCCGGATCTTCAAGGGAGCGTCATGAGCCAGTCGCAGAGTCCGCGGTCGGTGCAGGAGGAGTTGCTGTGCGGCCTGTTCGCGCAGACGCTCGGGGTGCCGAGCGTGGCACCGGACGACAACTTCTTCGCCCTGGGCGGCCATTCCCTCAAGGCCGCCCAGCTCCTCAGCCGGATCCGCTCGGTGCTCGGCGTGCAACTGGGGATCCGGGAACTGTTCGGCGCGCCCACCGTGGCGCGCCTGACCGAGCGGCTGTCGGCCCGGACCACGGACGGGGTGGCGGCACGACCGGCGGTGCTGCCCCGTCCACGGCCTGAGGTGCTGCCGCTGTCGTCGGCGCAGCAGCGGTTGTGGTTCTTGGACCGTTTCGAGCAGAGTCCGACGTACAACGCGCCGTTCGCCTTCCGTGTCGATGGTGCGGTGGACGTGGTGGCGTTGCGGTCGGCGGTCGGTGACGTGGTGGCGCGGCACGAGGCGTTGCGGACGGTGTATCCGGCGGTGGAGGGGGAGCCCTTCCAGCAGGTGCTGCCGCCCGAGCAGGCGACGGTGGACTTCTCCGTCGTGCGGTGCCCGGCGGACGAAGTCACCCGACGCTTCCACGCGGAGGCGTTCCGGCCGTTCGCGCTGTCGACGGAGCTGCCGCTGCGGGTGACGCTGTTCTCGTCGGGTGCCCGGGAACACGTGGTGTTGCTGACGTTGCATCACATTGCGAGTGACGGGTGGTCCGAGGCGCCGTTGCTGCGGGACCTGTCGGTGGCGTACGGGGCGCGGCTGGCCGGTGAGGCCCCGCAGTGGAAGCCGTTGCCGGTGCAGTACGCGGACTACACGTTGTGGCAGCGGGAGTTGTTGGCGCGGGTGGGGGAGGAGCAGGCGCAGTTCTGGGCGCGTACGCTCGCCGACCTGCCGCCGGAGCTGGCCCTGCCCACCGACCGCCCGCGCCCGGCGCACCCCACCCACGCCGGTGGCCTCCTCCACTTCCGCGTGCCCGCCGAACTCCACCACCGACTGGAGTCCCTGGCCCGCGGGCAGGGGGTGACGATGTTCATGGCGCTCCAGGCGTCACTGGCGGTGCTGCTGGCGCGGCTCGGCGCCGGCGGCGACGTTCCGTTGGGTACCGCTACGGCGGGACGGTCCGATCAGGCCCTCGACGATCTGGTGGGCTTCTTCGTCAACACGTTGGTGCTGCGGACCGACACCTCGGGGAACCCGTCGTTCGTGGAGGTGTTGCAGCGGGTCCGGGAGGCGGACCTGGCGGCCTTCGCGCACGAGGACCTGCCGTTCGAGCGGGTCGTGGAGCAGGTCAACCCCGACCGCACCGGCGGCCGGCACCCCCTGTTCCAGACCATGTTCGTCCTCCAGAACAACGCACAGGCCAGCCTCGACCTCCCCGACACCCATATCACCCCGCACCCCCTCGACGCCGCCCCCTCCAAGTTCGACCTCGGCTGGAGCTTCGCGGAGCAGCGGGACGCCGACGGCAACCCGGCCGGCATCACCGGAATGCTCCAGTACGCCACCGACCTCTTCGACCCCGCCACCGCCGAGGCACTGCACCGTCTGTTCGTGCGGGTGGTGGACGCGGTGACGGGGGACCCGGACGCCGGCGTGGCGGGGGCGGAGGTCTTCGAGTCCGCGGAGCAGGAACGGACGTTGCTCGGGCGCAGTGCGGAGCGGCGCGGTGAGCTGCTGAGCGCCGCCGGGCTGCGCAGCGCCCAGGCGGAATCCGATGCGGAGGGCGGTTTGGCGCGGGGGCCGCGGTCGGTGCGGGAGGAGTTGTTGTGCGGCCTGTTCGCGCAGGTGCTCGGCCTGCCGAGCGTGCTGCCTGACGACAATTTCTTCGCGTTGGGTGGGCATTCGCTGAAGGCGACGCGGTTGATCGGTCGGATCCGGTCGGTGTTGGGTGTGGAGTTGGGGGTGCGGGCGTTGTTCGCGGCGCCGACGGTGGCGGGTTTGGTGGAGCGGTTGTCGCGGGACGGGGTGGTGGCGCGTCCGGCGCTTTCTGTGCGTGCGCGGCCGGAGGTGTTGCCGTTGTCGTCGGCGCAGCAGCGGTTGTGGTTCTTGGATCGTTTCGAGCAGAGTCCGACGTACAACGCGCCGTTCGCCTTCCGCATCGACGGCCGGGTGGACGGGGACGCACTGCAAGCGGCGATCGAGGACGTCGTGGCCCGCCACGAGACCCTGCGCACGCTCTTCCCCGACGTCGACGGGGAGCCCTTCCAGCGTGTCCTGCCGCCCGAACAGGCAGCCGCCAAGGTCGAGGTGGTGCAGTGCACCCGCGACGACCTGCCCGCCCTCCTCCACGAAGCGGCGTTCGCGCCGTTCGCGTTGGCGTCGGAGTTGCCGTTGCGGGTGACGTTGTTCTCGCCTGGTGCCGAGGCG
>NZ_JBJMAB010000026.1:0-117917 GCF_045799175.1 Streptomyces sp. VTCC 41912 | reverse complement strand
GCGTGTGGTCGGACTGCTGCGCTTTACGTCCGACCACACGCCCCTCCGCCCCCGGACCCTCCCGTACGTGGCGGGGCGCGCCCCGGTGGGGGTGGGGGAGAAAAGCCCCGGGGGGTCAGGTGCCGTGGAGGGCTTGGCGGAGTTCGGTGTTGGCGACCAGGATGCCGCCGTCCACGGGAAGGGTGACGCCGGTGACCCAGGAGGCGTCGGGGGAGGCGAGGTAGGCGACGGCGGCGGCGATGTCCTCGGGGCGGCCGACGCGGCCCAACGGGTAGACGGCCGCCGCCCGTTCGAGGTGGTCCTCGCGGCCGGCCCAGTTGGGGGTGTGAATGGTGCCCGGCGCGACGAGGTTGACGCGGACGCCGCGGGGCGCGGCGTGGCCGGAGAGGGTGCGGGTCAGGCTGGCCAGACCCGCCTTGGCGGCGCTGTAGGCGTGGTTGCCGAAGTCCTGGATGCCGTTGACCGAGCCGATGTTGACGATCGAGCCGCGGCCACCGGCGGCGGCCAGGTGCGGCAGCGCGGCCCGGGCGCAGCGCATCGCGCCGGTCAGGGTGGCGTCGAGGTCGGCGGCCCAGTCGTCGTCCGGGGTGTCCTCGAAACGGGGTGCGTCGGGGTGGCAGCCGAAGGCGTTGTTGACGAGGGTGTCCAGGCCGCCGAAGCGCTCCACCGCCTGTGCGACGGCCGCCTCCACCGCGCCCCGGTCCCCGACGTCGCAGGCCCGCGCCTCCGCGGCCCCGCCGTCCGCCCGGATCGCCTGCGCGGCCTCCTCGGCACGCGCCCCGTCCAGGTCGGTGACCAACACCCGGGCCCCCTCGTCGGCCAACCGCCGCGCCGTGGCCGCACCGATGCCCCGCCCGGCCCCCGTGATCAGTACCCGGTACCCCTCGAATCGCCTCATGAACGGTTACCTACCCGCACCCCAGGGTTTCTCTGCCGCTCCCTGATTTTCTCCGCTCCCCGGCTTTCTCTGCTCCCTCCCGGCTTCTCCTCTCCAACTCCCCACCGGGGCAAGGCTCTTCACTGCACGGAAAGCCCCAGGGCTTTTCTCCCCCACCCCCACCGGGGCGCGCCCCGCCACGTACGGGAGGGCCCGGGGGCGGAGGGGCGTGTGGTCGGACGTAAAGCGCAGCAGTCCGACCACACGCCCCGCAGCCCCCGGACCCGGCACCACCCACAACAAGGGGGCACCACCCCACAACACCCCACCCGCCGAAGGCGGAACGGCGGAACGGCAGAACGGCGGGAAACCCGACAACGTGCGAAAAATCAACCGCCCACGGCGGCAACGGCAACGGCCCTGACCAACGCCTGCGCCCGCGGGTCCGCGGTCACGTTCGGCTGCATGCCGTTGGTGACGTAGCCGAAGGCGATCCCGCGCTCCGGGTCGGCGAAGGCCAGTGCGCCGCCGCGGCCGGGGTGGCCGAACGAGCCGGGGCCGAGCAGCGGGGAGGACGGGCCGTGCAGCATGAAGCCGAGGCCGAAGCGGGTGGCGACGAGGAGGGTGCGGTCGGGGCCGGCGGACTCCTCGGTGCGGGCGAGGGTGAGGGTGGCCGGGGCGAAGAGCCGGGGGTGGTCGTCGACGGGGCCGATGAGTGCGGCGTAGGCGCGGGCCAGCGCGGGGGCGGTGGCGATGCCGGCGGAGGCGGGGAGTTCGGCGGCGCGGTAGGCGTCGGCGTTCTCGTCGGGGGCCGGGGAGATCGCGGCGAAGGCGCGGCTGGTGAGGGACGTCGGGTCGGCGTACGCGTCGGTGACGGACTTCTTGGGGCGGGCCCGCAGGCCGGCGGAGGCGGGGCGGGGCGGGGCCTCGACGCGGGTGAGGCGGCCGACGCGGGGGCGGGCCTCGTCGGGCAGGCCGATCCACAGGTCGAGGCCGAGGGGCCGGGATATCTCGTCTGCGACCCAGGTGCCGAGGGTGCGGCCGGTGACCCGCAGGACGAGTTCGCCCAGCAGCCAGCTGTAGGTCTGGGCGTGGTAGCCGTGGTCGGTGCCGGGCGTCCAGGCGGGGGCCTGGGCGGCGACCGCGGCCGGGCCGCTGACGCCGTCGATGGCCTGGGCGGGGGTGAGCGGGGTGTCCAGGGCGGGGACGCCGGCGCGGTGCGCGAGGAGGTGGCGGACCAGGACGCGGTCCTTGCCGGCGGCCTTGAACTCGGGCCAGTAGGTGCCGACGGGGGCGTCCAGGTCGAGCTGGCCGCGCTGGTGCAGCAGGAGGGGGACGGTGGCGGCGATGCCCTTGGTGGCGGAGCGGACGATCTGGGCGGTGCCGGGCTCCCAGGGGACGGCCGTGGCGTCGCCCGGCTCGGCGTCGCCGTCCTTGGTGCCGCCCCAGAGGTCGACGACCTTGCGGCCGTCCCGGTAGACGGCCACCGCCGCTCCGCGCTCGCCGCGCTCGGCGAAGTTGGCTGCGAAGGCGTCCCGGACCGGCTCGAAGCCGTCCTCGACCGCGCCCTGGACGTCCACCCTGAATCCTGCTTCCCGCTTTTCCGTCGCTTCGGTGACCCATCAATGGTGCAACGTCGGGATCCATGCTCATGACCAGGGGCGCCGCCAGGGCCAGGGGCCGTGGTCTTCCTCACATCCGCCCGTGGGGTGGGGCGGTCAGCCGGGGAGGGTCACCGAGCGCGGGTCGAAGCCGAACGGCAGTTCCAGGCGGTGGCCGCGCATCAGCTCCTCGTCGCAGAGCAGTTCCTGGGTGGTGCCGTCGGCGACGATCACCCCGTCGGAGAGCACCACGGACCGCGGGCACAGCTCCAGGGCGTACGGCAGGTCGTGGGTGACCATCAGGACGGTGACGTCCAACGAGCGCAGGATGTCGGCGAGTTCGCGGCGGGAGGCCGGGTCGAGGTTGGAGGACGGCTCGTCCAGGACGAGGATCTCGGGGCGCATGGCGAGGACGGTGGCGACGGCGACCCGGCGGCGCTGGCCGAAGGAGAGGTGGTGCGGCGGGCGGTCGGCGAAGGCGGTCATGCCGACCCGGTCGAGCGCCTCGGTGACGCGGGCGTCGAGCGCGGCGCCGCGCAGGCCGGCGGCGGCCGGGCCGAAGGCCACGTCCTCCCGGACGGTCGGCATGAACAGCTGGTCGTCGGGGTCCTGGAAGACGATGCCGACCCGCCGGCGGATCTCGGCGAGGTGGGCTTTGGCGACTGGCAGGCCGGCGACGGTGACCGAGCCCGCGCCGGCTTCGAGGATGCCGTTGAGGTGCAGCACGAGGGTGGTCTTGCCGGCGCCGTTGGGGCCGAGCAGGGCGACCCGTTCGCCGCGCTGGAGGGTCAGGTCGACGCCGAACAGGGCCTGGTGGCCGTCGGGGTAGGCGTAGGCGAGGCCGGCGACGGCGAGCGAGGGGGCGGGGGCGGTGGTACTCACAGGGTCCATCCCAGGAGGCAGACGGCCAGTGCGGCGAGCGGGAGGGCGGCCGCGCGGGTCCATTGGGTGCGGGTGGCGGTGGTCCGGTCGAGGACGGGCATGGTGCCGGTGTAGCCGCGGCTGACCATGGCGAGGTGGACGCGTTCGCCGCGCTCGTAGGAGCGGATGAACAGGGCGCCGGCGGATGTGGCGAGCACGCCCCAGTGGCGCACGCCGCGCGCTTCGAAGCCGCGGGAGAGCCGGGCGATCCGCATCCGCCGCATCTCGTCGGTGATCACGTCGCCGTAGCGGATCATGAAGGCGGCGATCTGGACGAGCAGCGGCGGCATCTTCAGCCGTTCCAGGCCCAGCAGCAGTTGCCGCAGTTCGGTGGTGGCGGCCAGGAGGACGGAGGCGGCGACGCCGAGCGTGCCCTTGGCGAGGATGTTCCAGGCGCCCCACAGGCCGCCCACGCTGAGGTCCAGTCCGAGGACGTGGGTGCGCGGGCCCTGGGCGACGAACGGCATCAGCACCGCGAACGCCACGAACGGCACCTCGATCAGCAGCCGTTTGAGCAGGAAGCCGGCCGGGACGCGGGCGGCCGCGGCGACCGCCGCCAGCAGCACCGCGTGGAGCGCGAACGCCCAGACGGCGGTGCGCGGGGTGGCGACGACGACCAGGACGAAGGAGAAGACCGCGGCGATCTTGCAGTGCGCCGGGAGGGCGTGGACCGGGGAGGCGCCGTCCCGGTAGAGCTTGTGGGCGTGGCCTGCGCCCATGTCAGTCCTGCTCTGCGGGGGCGGGGGCGGCGACGGCCGGGGCGGCGTCGGCGGCGGCCTTGCGGCGGCGCAGCACGACGAAGACGCCGGTGCCGACGGCGAGCGTGGCGGCGACGCCGATGACGCCGGCGAGGCCGCCGGCCAGCCGCGGGTTGGCGATGTCCTTGACGCTGTAGTCGGCGAGCGGGGAGTCGGCCGTGGCGTGCGCTTCGGTCTTGGTGTCCAGGCCCTTGTCGTGGGCGACCTTCTCCAGGCCGTCGGGGCTGCTGGAGGCGTAGTAGCTGAGGCCGCCGGCGCACAGCAGGGCGGCGGCGAGGCCGGCCAGCCACAGCGGGCGGGTCGAGCGGCGGGGGGTGGCGGGCGCGGGGGCCGGGATCGGGGCCGGGGCCGGCTCTTCGGCCGTCTGGTCGGGCGCGGCGGCCGGGGCGGTGCCGGCCAGCGGGGAGGTGCGCAGTTGGAGCGGGCGGGCCAGGTCGCGGGCGCCATACACGAGGTCGGGGCGGACCGCGATGACGGCGCCGACGGTGAGGGCGGTGATCACGGCTTCGCCGATGCCGATCAGCACGTGCACCCCGACCATGGCGGTGAAGACCTTGCCGATCGGCACGTCGGTGGTGCCGCCCAGGGCGTAGAGGGCGGTGAAGCAGACCGCGGCGGCGGGCACGGAGAGCAGGGCGGCGGCGAACGAGGCGACGGTGATCGAACGGCGGCTGCGCGGCAGCACCTTCACCAGCAGCCGGAAGACGCCGTAGGCGACGACGGTGGTGGTCAGCGCCATGTCGGAGATGTTGATGCCGAGCGCGGTCAGCCCGCCGTCGGCGAACAGCACGCCCTGCATCAGCAGCACCACGGACACGCACAGCACGCCGGTGTACGGGCCGACGAGGATCGCCGCGAGGGCGCCGCCCAGCAGGTGCCCGCTGGTGCCGGCGGCGACCGGGAAGTTCAGCATCTGCACGGCGAAGATGAACGCCGCGACCAGGCCGGCGAGCGGCGCGGTGCGGTCCGCGCCGGTGCCGCCGCCCGTTCCGCCACCCGCCAGTTCGCGCCGGGCGCCGCGCAGGCTGACCGCCACCGCGGCGGCGGCGACCACACCGGCCGCCGCCGACACCGGCGCGTTGATGAATCCGTCGGGTACGTGCATCTTCAGGCTTCTTTCGCTTCTGGCTCCGCAACCCGACGATGATGTGGGTCCTGCAACTAACTTGCAAGAGCGCCCGCGATGCGGGACGGTCCGGCCGCCGCCGCGCGCCCCCGTCCGCCCCCGCATCGCCATTGACTCTTGTGCCCCGCTCCCGCACCCTCCCGGCCATGGCTGCCCAGGAAGCACCCCAGGCCCCCGTCTCCGGTCCCGCCGCGTTCACGCCCTGCGCCGGAGAGGGCTGGCGGGCCCCGTGGGACATGTACGCGGCCCTGCGGGACCGCGATCCGCTGCACCACGTCGACGACGGCGACTACTGGGTGCTCTCCCGCTACGCGGACGTGCTCGCCGCCGCCCGCGACACCGAGCGGTTCTCCTCGGCCGGCGGCCTGACCTTCACCTACGGCGAGCGGGAGCGGCTCGGCATCACCGACGCCGCCCCGATGGTGATGCTGGACCCGCCCGAACACACCGACTTCCGGCGGCTGATCACCCGCGGCTACACCCCGCGCCGGGTGGCCGCCATCGAGCCGGACGTGCGCGCCTTCGTCCGGGACCGGCTGGACCGGATCGCCGGGCTCGGTGCCGACTGCGACATCGTCGCGGAGCTGTTCAAGCCGCTGCCCAGCTTCGTCGTCGGCCGCTACCTCGGCGTGCCGGAGGCGGACCGGGGCCGCTTCGACGGCTGGACGCACGCCATCGTGGAGGCCAACGCGCTGGGCGACCCGCTGGCCGCGGTCGAGGCGGTGGGCGGGTTGTTCGGCTACTTCACGGAGCTGGTCGCGCGGCGGCGCGCCGAACCGGCCGACGACACCGTCTCCGACCTGGTGCGACTGCTGCCGGACGACGACACCGCGCTGCTGCGGATCCTCGGCTTCGCGTTCACCATGGTCGCCGGCGGCAACGACACCACCACCGGCCTGCTGGGCGGCGCCGCGGAGCTGCTGACCGCCGACCCGGACCGGCGCCGCGCCCTGCTCGACGCCCCCGCCCGGCTGCCGGCGGCCGTCGAGGAGCTGCTCCGGCTGACCTCTCCGGTGCAGTGCCTGGCCCGCACCGTCACCGCCGACACCACCCTGCACGGCCGCACCGTCCCGGCCGGCCGCAAGGTGCTGCTGCTGTACGGCGCCGCCAACCGCGACCCGCGCGCGTTCGGCCCGGACGCCGACCGGCTGGATCTCACCCGCGACGGCCCGCAGCACCTCGCCTTCACGCACGGCCCGCACCACTGCCTGGGTGCCGCCGCGGCCCGGCTGGTGGCGCGGGTCGCGCTGGCGGAACTGCTGGCCCGTTTCCCCGACTTCGCGGTGGACGCGGCCGGCGGCACCTTCGCCGACGGCCACTACGTGCGGCGGTACGCGACGCTGCCGTTCGTCACCGGCCGGGGGTGAGGTTTTCCGTTCCCGGGCACGGGGCGCGGCACGTGCCGCGCGGCCGGGAACGCGCCGGCCGGGCGGGCCGCCCGGACAGGCCGACTTGCCGCCCGCCCGCGGCGCCGAAACCATGGGTGGGGTGAGCGATGCACCCGAGGCCACCGGGCCGCTCCCGGGGCCGGACGACGCGGACCGCGCGGACTCCGTCGCGGTCACCAAGGACCAGGGGACGGCGGAGGGCGCCGGGGCGCGCGGGCGGCTGCGGCGCGTGCCGAGCGGGCCGGACCGGCCGCCCGGCTCGTACCTGCGGTACCCGCACCTCCACGGCGACCTGCTCTGCTTCGCCGCCGAGGACGACCTGTGGCTGGCGCCGCTCGCGCCGGACGGGGCGGAGCCGGGCCGGGCCTGGCGGCTGACCGTGGACCGGACCCGGGTCGGGCACCCGCGGTTCTCGCCCGACGGCACGCAGATCGCCTTCACCACCTGGCGCAGCCTGGACCCGGAGATCCACCTGGTGCCGGTGGCGGGCGGGCCGGCCCGCCGGTTGACGTACTGGGGCAGCACCGACGCCCGGGTGTGCGGCTGGACGCCGCCGGACCACGACGGGCAGGCGCAGATCCTCGCGGTGTCCTCGCACGGCCAGCCGTTCTCGTACTACTCGTGGGCCTACTGCCTGCCCACCGACGGCAGTCCCGGCGGCCAGTTGCCCTGGGGGCCGGTCGCCGACATCGCGCTGGCCGACCTCGCCGGGGAGCGGCGGACCCTGCTGCTCAGCGGCAAGCCGCCGCACGAGCCGGCGTCCTGGAAGCGCTACCGGGGCGGGGCGATGGGCCGGATGTGGCTGCACGGCACCCGGCTGTTGCCGGACCTGCAAGGGCATCTGGACGCGGTGATGTTCACCGCCGGCCGGATCGCCTTCCTCTCCGACCACGAGGGCGTCGGCAACGTCTACTCCTGCCTGCCGGACGGCACCGACCTGCGCCGGCACAGCGACCACCCCGACTTCTACGCCCGGCACGCCTCGACCGACGGTTCCCGGATCGTCTACCAGTGCGCCGGCGACCTGTGGTTGATCGACGACCTGTCGCCGGACGCGGTGCCGCGGAAGCTCGCGGTGCGGCTGGGCGGGCCGCGGGCCGGCCGCCGCAGCTACCAGGTGCCGGCCGCCTCGCACGTCACCGGCCTGGCGGTGGACGCCACCGGGCGGGCCAGCGCGGTCGGGGTCCGCGGCAGCCTGTACTGGCTCACCCACCGCGACGGCCCGGCCCGCACCATCCACGACGTCCCGGGCGTGCGGGTGCGGCTGCCGGTGATGCTGGGCGCCACCGGGCGGATCGCGTACGTGACGGACGCCGAGGGCGAGGACGCCGTCGAGGTCACCAACCTGCCGCGGGCCAGCGGTCCGGGCACCCCGCGCCGGCTGGCGGCCGGGGCACTGGGCCGGGTGCACGAGCTGGTCTCGGCGCCGGACGGCGAGCGGCTGGCGGTGGCGACCCACGACGGGCGGCTGCTGCTGGTGGAGACCGGCGCGCCGGAGGAGGCCGGGCCGGCGGACGGCGGGCCGGTCCAGGAGGTCACCGAGGTGGCCCGGTCCGGCAACGGCCCGGTGCGCGACCTGGCCTTCTCGCCGGATTCGCGGTGGCTCACCTGGTCGCACCCGGGCATCGGCCGCAGCCTGCGGATGATCAAGATGGCGCGGCTGTCGGACCGGCACGTCGTGGACGTCACCAACGGCCGCTTCGAGGACGAGCAGCCGGTGTTCACCCGGGACGGCCGGTACCTCGCCTTCCTGTCCTGGCGCGGATTCGACCCGGTCTACGACGTGCACACCGGCGACCTGTCGTTCCCGTTGGGGTGCCGCCCCCACCTGGTGCCGCTGTCGTCGGCGACGCCGTCCCCGTTCGCGCTGTCCCCGGAGGGGCGGCCGGCGGCCGGCGGGCTGGATCCGGACGAGAGCCCGCCGCCCGGCGAGGGTCCGGTGCTGGTGGAGGTGGAGGGGCTGGCGAACCGCGTCACGCCGTTCCCGGTCTCCGCGTCCAAGTACTCCGCGCTGAAACCGGTCAGCGGCGGCGGCCTGGTGTGGCTGCGCTGGCCGATCTCCGGTGCGCTGGGCGAGACCTTCGCCAACCCGGCCGACACCTCCGGCCGGCCCACCCTGGAGCACTTCGACCTGACCAAGGCGCGGCGCACCGAACTCACCAGCTCCCTGGACGGGTTCGCGCTCAGCGGCGACGGCACCCGGCTGGTCGTCAACGACGAGGGCGAGCTGCGCGCGGTGCCCGCCGCCGAACCGGCGGACAGCGACACCACGGTCTATCTGGACCTGCGGCGCATCCTGCACGACGTGGACCCGGAGGCGGAGTGGCGGCAGGCGTTCGACGAGGCGGGCCGGATCGTCCGGGCGTACTTCTGGGACCCCAAGCTGTGCGGCATCGACTGGGAGGACGTGCTGGCGCAGTACCGGCCGCTGCTGGAACGGGTCGCCAGCCCCGACGAGTTCGCCGACCTGCTGCGCGAGGTGCTGGGCGAACTGGGCACCTCGCACGCCTACGTCAGCGGCGCCCGGCGCAACGAGGGGCCGCCGCACTACCAGCGCCCGATCGGCCTGCTCGGTGCCAACTTCGTGTGCCGGGACGGGCGTTGGGTGGTCAAGCGGATCCTGCCCGGTGAGTCCTCGGACTCCAAGGCCCGTTCACCACTGGCCGGCACGGGTGTCCGCGACGGCAGTGCGCTGACCCATGTCGACGGACGCCCGGTGGACCCGGTGACCGGCCCGTACCCGCTGCTGGCCGCGGCGGGCGGGACGACCGTGGAGCTGACGTTCTCCCCGCCCGCCGCCCATCCCCCGCCGGGTGAGGGTGAAGGCGAGGACCCTGCGGACCCCGGCGCTCCGGAGGCGGTGGGCAACGGCCACGCCCGGCGGGTCGCGGTGGTCCCGCTGATCGACGAGCGGCCGCTGCGCTACCAGGACTGGGTGGCCAAACGGCGGGCCGTGGTGCGGGAGTTGAGCGACGGCCGGTGCGGCTACCTGCACATCCCCGACATGGGCGGTTCGGGCTGGGCGCAGTTCAACCGCGACCTGCGGCGGGAGGTGGCGATGCCCGCGCTGATCGTGGACGTGCGCGGCAACGCCGGCGGCAACATCTCCGAGCTGGTCATCGAGAAGCTGACCCGCACCATCATGGGCTGGGACCTGACCCGGGACGCCGAGCCGGTGTCGTACACCAGCAACGCGCCGCGCGGCCCGGTGGTCGCCCTCGCCGACGAAATGACCTCGTCCGACGGGGACATGATCACCGCGGCGTTCAAGCTCCAGGGCATCGGGCCGGTGGTCGGCACCCGCACGTGGGGCGGGGTGGTCGGCATGACCGGCCGGCACCGGCTCGGCGACGGCACCCAGATCACCGTCCCGATGAACGCGGCCTGGTTCCACCTCTACGGGTGGGGCGTGGAGAACCACGGCGTCGAGGTCGACATCGAGGCGCTGCGCTCGCCGCTGCACTGGGCGGAGGGCCGGCACCCGCAGCTCGGCGTCGCGGTGCGCACCGCGTTGGAGCTCCTGGACCGGCACCCCGCGGCGGACCCGCCGGACCTCTCGGACGTCCCGGACCGCCGGCGCCCCCCGCTGCCCCCGCGCGGCGCCCACTGAGAACCGGCTTTCGGCCTCGGTTTCGGCACGCCGGAGAGGCGCACCCGGGATCACCGGATGCGCCTCTCCACGAGGACGAACGACCCTCGTTCAAGAAGACGTCAGACGTCCGTCACGACGGACGCCCGGGCGTCAGCTCTGGTAGCGGTCCTCGATGTCGTCCAGCGACTGCTGGCCGCGCTCGCGGGCCTGCTGGCCGCGCTCCTGGGACTGCTTGCCACGCTCCTGGCCCTGCTGCTTGCCGCGCTCCTGGCCCTGCTGGGCCCGCCGCTTGGCCTCGTCCTTGAGCTGCTGCGCCTTGTCCTTGAACTGGTCTTCGATGCCCATGCTGTTCACTCCTGTTGGGGTGTTGGGGGATCGGGCTCGACCAGCGTGACACGAACCGGCATTCGTCGCATTTCGATCACAATCGGACACTCTCCGTGGCCGACCGCAGGTCGGAGCGGTCCCGCCCGCCCCCGCTACCCGTTCAGCCGGGCCTTCTCGTCCGCCTCGCCGCCGGCGCCGACCAGCCCGGGCCGGAACCCGTCGAGCCGGTCCCCGAACCGCCGCATCTCGCGCTGCCCCACCGTCCCGATGAGCGACGGCAGATGGCCCCGCACCGACTGCATCCCGCGCAGCCACCACTGCCCGTAGACGTGCGCGGAACGGCGCTCGATGCCGGCCACGAGGCGGTCCACGGCCGGGCCCAGCGGATAGGTCTTGTTGGACGGCCAGGGCAGTCGCGCGCGCAACTCCCGCATCAGGTCCTCCCGGTCGGCGCCGCGCACCATGTCGGTGTCGGTCCAGCTCAGGTACCCGACGCCGACCCGGACGCCCTTGTAGCCGACCTCCGCGCGCAGGCTGTGCGCGAACGCCTCCACGCCCGACTTGGAGGCGCAGTACGCGCTCATCATCGGCGCCGGCGTGAGCGCGGCGAGCGAGGCGATCTGGAGGAAGTAGCCGCGGGACTCCATCAGCAGCGGCAGGAACGCCCGGGCGGTGACCGCGCCGCCGATCAGGTTGACCTCGATGACCCGCCGCCAGGCCACCGGATCGGAGTGCACGAACGGGCCGCCGGTCGCCACCCCGGCGTTGGCGACCACCACATCGACCTTGCCGAAGCGGACCTTGACCTGCTCGGCGACCTCGGCCATCGCCTCGTGGTCGGTGACGTCGGCGTGCCAGTGGTGGGCCGGGCCGTGCAACGAGGCGGCGACCTCGCGCAGTTCGTCCGGCTCCAGACCGACCAGTGCCAGGGTCGCGCCGCGCGCCGACAGCTTGCGCGCCAGCAGTGCCCCGACCCCGCGCGCCGCGCCGGTGACGACCACGACCTGCCCGTCGAGCTTGCTTCCGTTCACGCCGTCTTCTCCTTCTTCTGCCGGGCCGGACGCCCGCCCCGGGGGGCCGGGGCGGTGGCCAGATGGTCGCGGACGAGGTCCCGCAGACACCCGGCGACCGCGTCCGGGTCCTCGATCGGGGTCATGTGCCCGAGGCCGGGCAGTTCGGTCAGCCCCGCGCACCGCGGGAGGACGGAGGCCAGGCGCCGGGCGTGCACGACGGGGGTGAGCCGGTCCGCGGTGCCCACGAGGACCGCGGTCGGCACCTCCAACCGGCTCACGCCGCGGGTGAGTTGCAGCTCGTACAGCATGTGTCCCCAACGGGCGCGGACGCCCGACGGGCAGGCGTGCACGATCCGCGCGCACGCCTCGATCTGCTCGGCGCTCGCCCCGGCGCCCATCGTGGCGTACCGCAGGGCCCACTTGGCGGGCGGCGAGACCGGGCCGAGCGGGGCGCGGGAGCCCAGCAGCAGTCGGTGCGCGTGGCGGCGGCCACCTGGGGTGGGCAGCGGGAACACCCGGGCCTCGGACGCCAGGTCGGCGCTGCCGGTGCTGCACAGCAGGGCCGCCGCGGCGCGGGCGCGCAGCTCCGGCCGTTCGGCGGCCGCCATGATCGTCATGCCGCCCATGGAGTGCCCGCCGATGACGGCCCGCTCCCCGGGTGCGAGGGTCTGCTCCAGGACGGCGACCAGGTCGTCGGCGAGCGCGCGGGTGCTGTGGCCGGCGGGCGGGCCGGCCGGGCTGCGCCCGTGCCCCCGCTGGTCGTAGGCCACCACCTGGTGGGTGTCGGCCAGGTCCCGGACGACCGGCGCCCAGAAGGCGGTCGAGCAGGTCCAGCCGTGCGACAGGACCACCGTCGGGGCGCCCTCGGGCCCGTGGACCTCGGCGTACAGCCGGGACCCGTCGGCGGAGGTGACGTCCAGCGTCCTGCGGGGCACCGGCGGGGCGTAGCGGCCCTGGGTGAGGTGCGCGGGCTGCCTCATGCCGCCACCTCCTCGGTGGCCGCCCGGCCGGTGCCGGTCCGGGCCGGTGCGTCGTCCGGTTCCGTGCGGGGTGGCCGGATCACCTCGTACTCGGCGAGGTCCACCTGCCGGGTCTCGCGGCGGAACTCCGCGGTGGTGCCGGGCCAGGCGGTGGTGTTGCGCCCGTTGGCGTCCAGGTACCAGCTGTCGCAGCCGCCGGTGTTCCAGACCGTGCGGGTCATCCGCTGCTGGACGGTGCGGGTCCATGCGTCCACCGCGGACCGGCGGGCGTCCAGGGCGATCCGGTCGCCGAGCACGTCGAGTTGGCGCATGTAGTCGACGAGGTAGTTCAGCTGCGCCTCGATCATCAGGATCATCGAGCTGTTCCCCAGGCCGGTGTTGGGCCCGATGATGGTGAGGAAGTTGGGGAAGCCGGTCGCGCTGGTGCCGCGCAGGCCCTCCATGCCGTCCTTCCACTCCTCCGCCAGGGTGGTGCCCCGGGCGCCGGTGACCCGCTTCGCGATCGGCATGTCGGTGACGTGGAAGCCGGTCCCGAAGACGATCGCGTCCGCCTCGACCTCGCTGCCGTCCGCCGCGACGAGGACGTTGCCCCGGATCTCGCGCAGCCCGGACGACACCACGTCCACGTTGGGCCGGGTCAGCGCCGGGTACCAGGTGTTGGACAGCAGGATCCGCTTGCAGCCGATGCGGTAGTCGGGGGTCAGCCGGGCCTGGAGCGCCGGGTCCTTGACCGCCCGGCGCATGTGGGCCTTGGCGAGGGTCTCGACCAGCCCCAGCTCGTTGGGCCGCTTGGTGAAGGCGCTGACCTGCAACTCGCGGATGGTCCACAGCAGTTGGCGGCGCATCTGCCGGGTGGCCGGCACCTTGGTGTGCAGCCACCGCTCGACCCCGCTGATCCGCCGGTCGGCCCGCGGGATCACCCACGGCGGGGTCCGCTGGAACACCGTCAGCCGCCCCACCTCGGGCTGGATCGCCGGCACGATCTGGATCGCCGAGGCCCCGGTGCCGATCATCGCGACCCGCTTGCCGCGCAGGTCGTAGTCGTGGTCCCAGCGCGCCGAGTGGAAGACCTTGCCGGGGAAGTCCGCCAGCCCGGGGACGTCGGGGATCTGCGGGTCGGCGAGCGGACCGGCCGCCGACACCACCACGTCGGCGGTGAACGACCCTTGCGCGGTCTCGACCTCCCACCACACCTTCTCGCCGTTCCAGGTCAGTTGGCGCACCTCGGCGTTGAAGCGGAGGTGCGGCCGCAGCCCGAACGTGTCCGCCACCCGCTCCAGGTACGCCCGGATGTGGCGCTGGCCGCTGAAGTTGCGCGGCCACGCCGGGTTGGGTGCGAACGAGAACGAGTACAGGTGCGAGGGCACGTCGCAGGCGCACCCCGGATAGGTGTTGTCCCGCCAGGCGCCGCCCACCGAGTCCGCCCGTTCCAGAACCACGAAGTCGGTGATCCCGGCCCGCCGCAGCCGTACGGCGGCGCCCAGGCCGCCGAACCCCGATCCGATCACCGCCACCCGCACGTGCCGCTGCCCGTCGTCGGCCATGCCGCCACCTCTCGCATCGACGCTCCACCGTCCCCCAATCGCGCCAGCAATCACTGGCACGATTGGCACGGTTGGAGCGTAAGGCAGTCCCGTACTGAGCGGTAGGGGTTCGGCGGCAGGAAGTTACCTCCGGTCACCTCACAGCCCCGGCGGACCCGTCCCGCATAGGCTGACCCCGTGGCAGACCAGGCGGCAGCGCAGACCCCCAGCAACGCGGGCCCCCGCGACGACGCGGCGGACGGCCCGCCCGCGACACCCGAAGACCCCGCGAAGGAACGCGAGTTCCGGATGGCGGACCTCGCCAGGGAAGCCGGCATCACCGTCCGCACCCTGCGCTTCTACCGCGAGCGCAAGCTCATCCCGGCGCCCCGCCGCGAAGGCCGGATCGCCTGGTACAACGAGCACCACCTCGCCCGCCTGCGCACCATCGCCGCCCTCCTGGAGCGCGGCCACACCCTCGGCGGGATCGCCGAACTCCTCACCGCCTTCGAGACCGGCCGCGACGTCGGCGAACTCCTCGGCCTGCCCAGCCCGCTGCTGACCCCCTGGTCCGAGGAGACCCCGGTCCGCCTCACCCCCGAGGAGCTGGCCGACCACTTCAGCGGCGAGGTCACCCCGGAGAACCTCACCGCCTCCCTGGCCCTGGGCTATCTGGCCGTGGACGGCGACGAGTTCGTGCACATCAGCCGGCGCCTGCTGGACGTCTCCACCAGCCTCATCGCCCAGGGCGTCCCGCTGGCCGCGGTGCTGGAGGCCGGCGGCCGGGTCCGCGCGCACGCCGACGCCCTCGCCGACATCTTCACCACCCTCATCCGCACCCACCTGGTCCCCACGCTCCAGGACCTGCCCCGCGCCACCGAGAGCGTCGAGAACCTCCGCCCGCTCGCCAAGGGCGTCGTCGACGCCGAACTCTCCATGGCCATGGACCGCCGCATCCGCACGGAGCTGGAGACCCTGCTGACCGGCGGGACGCCCGCTCCGCGCTCCCCCGGCGCCCAGGAGGCCGCGCACGAACAGCCGGCCCCCCGGGAGGACTGAACCCCCGGAAGGCCGGCTCCGCGAACGGCGCGGGTGGGACTACGCCCCGTACGCCACCGTCACCGGCGCATGGTCGCTCCACCGCTGGTCGTAACTGTCCGCCCGCTCCACGTACGCCTTGACCGCGCGGGCCGCCAGCCCGGGCGTGGACACGTGGTAGTCGATGCGCCACCCCGCGTCGTTGTCGAAGGCACGCCCGCGGTAGGACCACCACGAGTACGGCCCCTCGCCCTCCGGGTGCAGGGCCCGGACGACGTCCACGTAGCCGCCCTGCTCCGCGTCCAGCACGGCGGACAGCCAGGACCGCTCCTCCGGCAGGAAGCCGGACTTCTTCTGGTTGGCCTTCCAGTTCTTCAGGTCGGCCTCCTGGTGGGCGATGTTCCAGTCGCCGCAGACGAGGACCTCGCGGCCGGCCGCCGCCGCCCGCTCCCGCAGCCCGACCAGGTACGGCAGGAACTCCGCCATGAAGCGTTCCTTCTCGTCCTGCCGCTCGGTGCCGACCTCGCCGGAGGGCAGGTACAGGCTGGCCACCGTCACGCCCGGCAGGTCGACCTCCACATACCGGCCGCTGTCGTCGAACTCCGCCGACCCGAAGCCCACCTGCACCCGCTCCGGCTCCCGCCGCGTGTAGAGCGAGACGCCGGCCCGGCCCTTGGCGGCGGCCGGCGCGTGCACCACGTGCCAACCCGCCGGCTCCCGCACCTCCGCCGGCAGCTGGGCCGTCTCGGCCCGCACCTCCTGGAGGCACAGCACATCGGCGTCGGTCCCGGCCAGCCACGGCACGAAGCCCTTCTTGGCCGCGGCCCGCAGCCCGTTCACGTTCACAGAGGTCACGGTCAGCATCCCGGCACCCTACCCGGCGCCGCACCGGCCGCGTCCGACCCGTCCACCGCGACCGACCGCCGGCCGCCACGCCTCCCGGCGGCGACGTCAAAGCCGCCAGGAATCCGCCGGGCGCTCCAGCCACGCCCGCGCGCCGCCGGCCCCGACGGTCAGCCCGAAGCGGTCGTGCGCGGGCCGGCCGCGCGCCGTCCACCACCGGTAGGCGGCCTCCGCCTCGTCCCAGAGCCGACGGTCCCCGTGCTGCCAGACCCGCGCGGCCCGGCCCTCCCGGAACTGCACGCAGGCCCACGACCGGTCCCCCAGCCCGTACAGCCAGACCGGCCGCGCACCGTCCCGCTTCTCCCCGGCGACCTGGAGGCAGCGCGGCACCCGCAGCCCCAGGACGAAGCGCAGGGCGTCGAACGGCCCCACGACGAACGCGTCCTCCGCGACGGACGTGGCGCTCTCGTCACCGTCGGCCACGCTCCCGCGCACGTAGTCCCGGTGGACGACCGGCGGCAGGCGTTGCGCCCGGAGCTTCATGAACTCCACGGGCCCGGTGAACCGACCGGACGCGCTCCGCCCGTCGTCGCTCACGACCAGCCGGGCCACCGCGTCCCCATTGCCGAAGTGGGTGCCCCAGGGGACCACGATGACCCCGCCCGGCCGGCACTGCGCCAGCCACGCGTACGGGACGGCCCGCAGGCCGCAGGTCGCGACGACGCGGTCGTAGGGCGCGCCCGCCGGGTGCCCCTCGAAGCCGTCCCCGTGCACGACCTCGACCGGGCTGCCGAACCGCCCCAGCGCCGCCCGCGCGGCGGTGGCGACCGCCCCGTCGACCTCCACCGTGACCACGTTCTCCGGCCCGACGCGGTGCGCCAGCAGACCCGCGTTCCAGCCGGTGCCGGTCCCGATCTCCAGGACGCGGTGGCCGGGGCGCACATCGAGGTCCCGGAGCATGCGGAACACCACCGACGGCATCGACGCCGAGCTGGTGGAGACCGCTCCGGGCGCGGTGCCGGTGTGGTCGCCGTCGTCCCACTGCGTCACGATCGGGCAGTCGGCGTCCGCGTGGGCGTACCAGGCTTCCGGGTCGTCCGTCCGGGAGACGGGCACGCTCGCGCCGACCCGCATGTCCCACGGCCACATGAGGTCGGGCAGGAACGCGGCGCGGGGCACGGCGGCGTAGGCGGGAGCCCAGTCGGAGGAGAGGGCGCCGGCCGCCATGAGGGCACGCCCCAGCCCGGTCCGGCTGGGGCGCTCCTGGTGTGCGTCGGTCATCTTCAGTCGGCCTTGGGCGGGTTGGGGACGCCGGGGCCGCCGTCGGGCGTCGGCGGCTGGTGGGGGCCGGGGTACGGCTCGCCGGGAAGCTTGTCGCCACCGTCGGCGCTGCGCGTCATGGACACGGGTCCTTCCTTCCGTCGTGCGTCGGGGGTCTTCGGGGGCGGGGAGTGGACGACGAGCGTCACGCCGTGTTCGTCGCACCGGTACACCGCGGGGGCCCAGATCGTCATGTCGTGCCGGCCGGCCGGGCAACGCACCGGCACGTCGTCACCCACCGGGTCCGACCGCGGCGCGGCACCCCGCTGAGCTGCGAGCAGGCGCCCTAGGAGGCGCTGCACGGCCTGCCGCTCCCGTCGGTCCGCCTGCCCGCGTTCGGCCCCAACGCCCGCCTGGTCCGCTCCGCGTTGCGCGCGCTCAGGTCGTCCGGCCGCCCGTCACCCGCCCGCGCCGCCCGCACGATCCGCGCCAACCGGGCGGTCTGACTGGGCGTGAGCAACGGCGGAACCACCCGGGACACCATGACGCCCCCGTCCTCCGTCACGGACACCGTGCTGGGCGGGGCATCGATCCCCACCTCCTTCAACGCGGCATCGAGCCTCGTTCCTTCCTCAGCGCACGCCGAATAGGGCGTACGAACAGGACTGGCCATCAAGCCCTCCTTGCTCTCCGTAGCGGTGTCGCTACTGGGGAGGTTCAGAGTGGACCGCGCCTGGGCAACCTTCAACCTGTTGGAAGGGAACGAAGGGTCGGTGAACTGTTCTTGAATCGTCGTGAGTTGAACCCGGAAGCATCGCCGCAGGCCGCCTACGGAGCGCGCTTACGCAGCCTGCGAGAATCACGCGGCTGGACCCAAGATGACCTGGCCGACCGCACGGAGTATTCCAGCGTGCACATTTCGGCGGTCGAAACTGCCCGGAAGCCTCCGACTCTTCGGTTCTCGCGTAGCGCAGACGTGGCGTTCGGCCTGACCGGCACGGCGGACGCCTTCGAGAGCGAGTACCGCGAGATCAAACACGGCGGCTTACTGGAGGGCTTCCCGGAGTACAAGGCCGCCGAGGCGAAGGCGGCAGAGATCCGCCTGTATGAAGTAGGCGTAATCCCGGGCCTGTTGCAGACGCCCGAGTACGCGTCGACCCTCGCCGCGAGCGCGGTCAAGCGTGGCGCGATCACGTCTGAGCAGGCTGACGAACGCGTGTCGACCGTTGTCGAACGTCAAGCTGCGTTGGATCGGGCACGCCTACCCCTGATCTTCGCCGTCCTGGACGAGAGTTGCATCCGACGCCCCGTCGGCTGCCGTGAGGTCATGCAAGCTCAGTTTGAACGCCTTTTGGAGTTCGCGGAGTTGCCGAACAGCGTGTTTCAGATCGCGCCCTACAGCATGGGAGAGCACCGCCCGTTCGACTTGCCGTTGTACGTACTGACGCTGCCAGACCGTTCGCTCGTGTCCTACGCCGAGTCCGCGCAACGGGGACACCTTGAGCGGGAAAGCCCCTCCGTCCTGCCTCTCTTGGCGGCATACCATCAGCTACAAGCCGAAGCCCTCTCTCAGGCGGCGTCTGTGGCCATGGTTCATGAGTTACGAAAGGGCACCCCGTGACAACCCACTCCCCCCGCTGGATCGCGTCCTCCTACAGCAACAACGGCGGCGCCTGCATCGAATGGGCTCCGGAGCACGCCCGGCACACCGGTGAAATCCTGGTCCGGGACAGCAAGACCCCCACCGGGCCGCACCTGACCCTCTCCGTCGGCGTATGGGCGGAACTGGTCGACTTCGCCAAGTCCCAGGGCTGACCACGACCACTCCCCCAAGCGGCATCCGTGGCCTTGATCGATCAGCTTCGAAAGGGTTCCCCGTGACGACCGAATCCCCCCGCTGGTTCACGTCCTCCTACAGCGGCAACGGCGGCCAGTGCATCGAGGTCGCCACCAACCTCGCCGCCACCCGCGGCACGGTCCCCGTTCGCGACTCCAAGGACCCGGGCGGCCCGCACCTGCACCTCACCCCCCAGGCGTTCGCCGGCCTCGTCGCGCTGGCGAAGCGGACGCACGTCTGAGGGCAGAGAACACGACGACGCCCCCGCCCGGAATCCCCTCTCCCGGCGGGGGCGCCTCACGTTTCCGCAGGTCAGGAGGGGCGCTACCGCGCCTCCTCGGCCGCCCCGCCCACCCGTCCGATCCGCCGCTTCCGCCCCGCCCGTCGCTTCCGTACGCTTCGTGGAATGGAGATACGCCCCGTCCGCTATGACCACCCCGACGCGCTCCGGCTCGACGAAGAGGTCCAGCAGGAGTACGTCCGGCGGTACGGCGGCGACGGGGACGTGACCCCGCTGGCGCCGGAGATGTTCCTGCCGCCGCACGGCCTGTACCTGATCGCCTACGAGGACGGCCGGCCGCTGGCCACCGGCGGCTGGCGGGTCCAGGACGACACCGCCTCCGGGTACGCCACCGGCGACGCGGAGATCAAGCGGATGTTCGTGGTGCCGACGGCCCGCGGCCGCGGTCTGGCCCGGCGGATCCTGGCCGCGCTCGAAGCCGACGCCCGGGCCGCGGGCCGCACCCGGATGGTGCTGGAGACCGGCATCGAGCAGCCCGAGGCGCTCGCCCTGTACGCGTCCAGCGGCTACGCGCTCGTAGAGAAGTTCGGCTACTTCCGGACGTACGAATCGAGCCGCTGCATGGCGAAACCGCTGGTCGGGGACGCTTAGCCGCACCGCCCGGGGCGCCGCCGGCCGCCACCGGGCTCCTTGCGCTTTGACATGCACCCTGCCGTCTCTCCATACTCATTCCACTAATTAACTAGCTAAAGGGGGGATCCACCATGCACGACCCGAGCCCCTGGGCGATCGAGGCCGAGGACCTGGGGAAGCAGTACCGCCGACGGTGGGCGCTGCGGGAGTGCTCCTTCCGGCTCCCGGCCGGGCGCGTCTGCGCCATGGTCGGCCCCAACGGCGCCGGCAAGAGCACCTTCCTGAACATCGCGGCCCGCCTGGTCGAGCCGTCCGCCGGCACCCTGCGGATGTGCGGCGTCCCGGTCAGCAGCCCCGCCGTCCTCAAGCGCGTCGCCTACCTCGCGCAGAACAAGCCGCTCTACCCGCGCTTCACGGTCGCCGAGACGCTGCGCCTCGGCCGCGAGCTGAACCCGCGCTGGGACCAGGCGGTGGCCGAACGCATCGTCCGCTCCGGCAACGTGCCGCTCGACGCCCGGGTGGGCACCCTCTCCGGCGGCCAGCGCACCCGCGTCGCCTTCGCCGTCGCCTTCGGCAAGCGCCCCGAACTGCTGCTCCTCGACGAGCCGATGTCCGACCTGGACCCGCTGGCCCGCGACGAGTTGTCCGGGCTCCTGATGGCCGAGGTCGCCGAGCACGGCACCACCGTCCTGATGTCCTCTCACATGCTGGCCGAGGTCGAGGAGATGTGTGACTACCTCCTCGTGATGGCCGGCGGACGGCTGCGGATGGCCGGCCCGACCGAGGCCCTGGTGCCGGCCCACATGCTGGTGACCGGACGGGCCGTCGACGACCGGGTGCCCGCGGAGCTGACCGAGCGGCACACGATCGTCGAATCCCGTGTCAGCGGACGGCAGTTCAGCGCCCTGATCCGCCCCGAGGGGCCGCTGCCCACCCACTCCGGGGCCCCCGGAGACACGCCTTGGGACGCCATGCCGCCCAGCCTGGAGGAGATCCTGCTGGCCTGCATGCGCTCCCCGGACGCACCCGCCCTGATCATGGACGAGGCCCTGAAGGAGACCGCGGCATGAGCACCGCCACCACCACCCCCGAGGCGGGCACGGTCGCCGGCACCGCCTCCGGCCCGCTGCGCGGCACCGTCTGGCTGGTCTGGCGCCGGCACCGCGCCGCGCTGCTCACCGGCATCCTCGTCACCCTCGCCGCCTGTGCGCTCTTCTCGTACCAGCGGATCGGCCTGATGGAGTACCTCGGCACCAAGACCGCCGGCCTCGGCTCCTCAGGGGACGACTTCCGCATCCGCTTCGGCGGGACGTTCGAGGCCGACATCCAGTTCCTGGAGGCCGTGCCGCTGATCGTCGCCGCCTTCCTCGGTGCCCCGCTGATCTCCTCCGAGTTGGAGCGCGGCACCCTCCAACTGGTCACCACCCAGTCCGTGAGCCGCGGCCGCTGGCTCGCCAGCACGCTCGCCGTGCCCCTGGCGCTCGTGGCGGCCTGCACGCTCCTGCTGTCACTGGTCTTCCGGTGGCTCTGGTTGCCCGGCCACGAGCTGATCGTCAGCGGCGACTGGCTCAACAGCGGCCCGTTCGACGCCACCGGGCCCGTGCTGGTCGCCAAGACCCTGTTCGTCACCGCCTGCGGCATCGCCCTCGGCAAGCTCATCAAGCGGATGATCCCGGCGATGGTGGCCACCGCGTTCACCGTGGTGGTGGTGGACGTGATCTGGAGCGACAAGGTGCGGCCGAAGCTCGGCACGCTGCACAACCTCACCTACCCGATCAACGGCGAGAGCCCCGGCGTGCCCCGCGGCGCGATCCAGATGGACGACTGGGTGGCCACCGCCGACGGCCGGCTCTTCGGCTTCAGCACCTGCGTCGGCGACGCCAAGCCCGAGGCCTGCCGAGCCTCCAAGGGCATCGTCAACCACGTCACCCAGTACTACAACTTCGACCAGATGCCGGGGATGCAGTGGCTCGGCGCGGGCATCCTGCTGGCGCTGACCGCCCTGGTGCTGGCGTTCGTGGTGTGGCGGGCGACCCGGCGGCCCCTCTGAAACGGGACCGGCCGCACCGCGGGGGGCGCTTTGACACCCGCCGCGGACGGCCCGATCATCAAGCGGTCGGCCGGCCCGGTCCCCACGGACCAACCGGCCGCACCCGCCGCACCGAAACGAGCACAGAGGCAGAGAGGTGGTGAGCGCCGTCGAATTCCGGATCGACCGCCGCAGCGGCGTCGCCACCTACCTCCAGATCGTCCAGCAGGTCCAGCAGGCGCTGCGGCTGGGCATCCTGGTCGAGGGCGACCGGCTGCCCACGGCCGCGCAGGTCGCCGCCTCGACCAAGGTCAACCCGAACACCACGCTCAAGGCGTACCGCGAGCTGGAGCGCGAGGGCCTGGTCGAGCCGCGGCCCGGGCTCGGCACGTTCGTCAGCCGCACCCTGGCCCGCCCCGACTCCGCGGCCGACGCCGTGCTGCGCGAGGAACTGCGCGCCTGGATGGAGCGCGCCCGGGCCGAGGGCCTGGACCGCGAGGACGTCCGGGCCCTGCTGAACTCCGTCCTGGAGGACCGCTTCCCGGACGCGTGAGCCGGCGGGCCGGACGGGCCGCGCGCGGGCGGACGGTGCGGGGGGGGCGGGCGTCCGCGGCCGGCCGCCCCGGCTCACCGCCCGCCAGCGGCCCCGCCCGCTCCGGTCTCCCCGGCCCCGTCGTCCCCCTCCGGGCACAGCGCCCCCCGCAGGTCGACGGTGGCCTGCGCACCGCCCGCGGACGGGTTGGCGAAGCGCAGCCCGGCGCCCAGCACCCGGGCCTGACCAGCGGCGATGGTCAGCCCGAGGCCCAGCCCCGGACCGCCCCGGCCGCCGCTCGTGCGGAACCGCTGCGGACCGTGCGCCAACAGCGCCTCCGGGAAGCCCGGCCCGGCGTCCCGCACCCGTATCAGCCCGCCGTCGACCTCGACCGTCACCGGCTCCGCGCCGTGCCGCCGGGCATTGCTGATCAGGTTGACCAGGATCCGCTCGACCCGCCGCGGATCGGTCTCCACCAGCCCGTCGGCCAACACCCGCACCCGGACCGCCCCGTCCACGGCCCCCGGACCGGCCGCCGCCCGGTCCGGCTCCGAAGCGCCCCGCCCCGCCGTGCCACCGCCGGCCCCGGCCCCCTGGCCACCGGCCTGGCCGGACGCCGAGACCGCCCGCCGCACCAGCTCCCCCAGCGGACGCACCTCCCGGTCCGCCTCCTCCGTGCGGGCGTCCAACCGGGCCACCTCCAACACGTCCTCCATCAGCCCGCGCACCCGCGCCGCCCGCTCCTGCACCATCTCGGCGGGCCGCGACGGCGGCAGCAGCCCGGCCGCGGTGACCAGGCCGGCGACCGGGGTCCGCAGTTCATGGGCGATGTTCGCGGTGACGTCGCGCTCCGCCCGCAACCGGCCCGCCAACGCCTCCGCCATGGTGTTCACCGCCGCGGTGAGCTGCGCGATCTCGTCGTTCCCGGTGCGCGGCAACCGGGCGCCCAGATCGCCCTCCGCGATCCGCTGGGCGGTCGCCGCCGAGGCCGTCAGCCGCCGCCCGAGCCGGTGCGCGACCAGCAGCCCGACCACGCAGCCCAGCCCCGTACCGGCCGCCCCGGCCACCCACAGCATCCGGTCCAGCGCCCGGACGGTCTGCTGCTCCCGGTCGTAGGGACGCTTGAGCGCGACGATGTCCGGCCCCAGCTTCGTCGCCGCCCACAGGTACGGCGTACGGCCGCCCAGCTCCAGGTAGACGCCCCGCCGACCGCCCTCCACCAGGGCCCGCAGCGGGCCCGGCAGGTCCTTGGGGTTGATCAGTCCCCGCCCGGTGTCGATGCCGGCGGCCCGGTCCTGGACGGTGGTCTGCAACCGGCTGTCGAGGGTGTGCCCGGACAGGTCGAGCTGGGCGTTGACGGTGCGGTGGTGGACGAGCACCCCGACGAGCACCGCCACCACCGCCGCGGTGGCGGAGATCGCGATACCGATCTTGGCGCGCAGCCCCATCCGTTCCCTTCTCCGTTCCGTTCGTCCCCCGGTCCCGTCCCCGGCGCGAGCACACCGCCCGCCACCCGGCCCCGGGCCCGACGTCGGACCGTCCGAACTATTCGACGTCGGGCAGGTGCAGGCTCACCCGCCCCAGCTCGGCGGCCTTCGCGCCGTGCACCTCGGGTGCGACCACCCCGGCGCTGGCGTAGTACGCGAACCCCAGCTGTCTCTGTAGTCCGCTCAAGGTGACCGTCACCTCGTACGGCGTGCGCACGCACTGCGGCGCGCACCAGTCCCCGACCAGCCCGCCGACGGCCACCGCGGTCGGCCCGCCCCACGACTTCCAGCGCAGCCCGGTCAGCCGCGCGGTGTCGCCCAGCGGGAGCGCGTCCGGCCGCTGCAACGGCTGCCCGGCCTCCCCCGCCGCGTAGACCGGGCCGCTGCGCGCCGGGGCGGACGGCGCCACCGGCGGCCCCTCGTCCCGCAGCAGCGGAGACGGCCCGCCGCACCCCGTGAGCACCGCGCCGAGCAGCCCCGCGAGCAGCGCGGCGAGCAGCACGGCGCCGACGGCCCAGGCGGCTCGGGCGGTGGGGATTGCTGGTCTCACGGAATCCTCGGGCAGCGGCGGACGGGCGGACGGACTGCGCACCACGTGCACGCTGTGCACACAAGCTCGTACAGGATGCGCACACACGAGCGAATAGCTGTTTCCCGACAAATGTAACGGCGGTCCCGCCGATCCGACGCCCCCCTCTCACATACCGACACCGCCCCCGCCCCCTCCCCTTGACCCTCACGTCACGTCAGGCCACACCCTTGACCCACGCCGCGTGCAGCGCCACCCCCGTCGCACCACCCCACCCACCAGCGAAAGGCACCCCATGGGATACCCGGTAGGCCAGGTCTCCGCCTTCGCCGGGGTCACCGTCCGCACCCTGCACCACTACGACCGGACCGGCCTGCTGCGCCCCGGCGACCGCAGCCCCGCCGGCTACCGCCTCTACAGCGACGCCGACCTCGCCCGGCTCCAACAGATCCTCTTCTACCGGGAGCTCGGCTTCCCCCTCGACGAGATCGCCACGATCCTCGCCGACCCCCAGGCCAACGCCCTCACCCAGCTCCGCGCCAGGCACCGCCGGCTCACCGAGGAGATCCACCGGCTGACGCGCCTGGTCGAGGTCGCCGAGCAGGCCATGGAGGTGCAGCAGACCGGCGTCCGACTGACCCCGCAGGAACGCTTCGAGGTCTTCGGCGAGATCGCCTTCGACCTGACCTACGCCACCGACGCCGACCGCAAGTGGCACGACAGCGACGGCTACCGCCGCTCGATGGCCCGGGCCGCCACCCACACCAAGGACGACTGGACGCAGCTCATGGCCGAGGCCACCGCCTGGCGGGCCCGGCTGACCGCCGCCTTCGACGCCGGCGAACCGGCCGACGGCGAACGCGCCATGGACCTCGCCGAGGAACACCGCCGCCACCTCACCCGCTGGTTCACCCCCTGCCCCACCGACATGCACGGCCGGATCGCCGACGACTTCGCCGCCGACCCCCGCGCCTTCGCCCTGCTCGTCCCACCCACCGAACAGCGCCCGGGCCTCGCCCCGTACCTGCGCACCGCCGTCCACGCCAACGCGGTCCGCCAGTCGCCCCCGGCCCCCGACGCCGACCCCACGACCGGCCCCGCCCCCACCCGCCCCGAGGCCGCCCCATGAACATCCTGCTCACCGCCGCCGGCTCGCACGGCGACGTCGCCCCGTACACCGGCCTCGGCACCCGCCTCCAGGCCGCCGGCCACCAGGTCACCCTCGCCACCCACGACAGCCACGCCCCCCTGGTCCGCGCCGCCGGCCTGGGCTTCCGCAGCCTGCCCGGCGACCCCGGCGCCACCCCGGCCCACGGCGCCGACCGCGACGGTCCGGGCACCCCCACCACCCGCCGCGCCCTGATGCGCCGCGCCGCCACCTTCGTCGCACACCTCGGCACCGGCCTGGCCGACGCCGTCACCCCGGACACCGAACTGCTGCTGCTGTCCACCACCACGGCCCCACTCGGCTGGCACGTCGCCGAGGCCCTGGACATCCCGACCGTCGGCGCCTACCTCGTCCCCACCGCGCCGACCCGCGCCTTCTCCCCCGTCCTCAGCGGCGGCCGCCGGCTCGGCGGCTGGGGCAACCGCGCCGCCGGCCGCCTCTCGCTACGCGTCGTGGACCGCCTCCACACCGACGCCGCCCGTGCCCTGCGCACCCGCCTGGGCCTGCCGCCCGCCACCCCCGGCACGGTCCGCCGCCGCACCGAGACCGCCAACTGGCCCGTCCTGCACGGCTTCAGTGAACTCCTCGTCCCCCGCCCCACGGACTGGCGCCCCGGCCTCGACATCACCGGCTACTGGTGGCCCCACCTCGCACCGGACGCCCAGCTCCCGCCCGCCGTCGAGGACTTCCTCGCCGCCGGCCCGCCCCCGGTCTCCATCGGCTTCGGCAGCATGACCGCCACCGACACCGAACGCCTGAGCTGCGTCGCGGTCCGCGCCCTGCGCCGCGCCGGCCTGCGCGGTCTCCTGCTGTCGGGCAACGCGGGCCTGACCGCCGCCGACTCCCCCGCCGACGACGTCCTCACGGTCCCCACCCCGGTCCCGCACGCCCTGCTCTTCCCCCGCGTCGCCGCCGCCGTCCACCACTGCGGCGCCGGCACCTCCGCCGCCGCGCTCCGCGCCGGCATCCCGTCCGTCCCCGTCCCGTTCACCGCCGACCAACCCTTCTGGGCCGCCCGCCTGGCCGCCCTGGGCGCCGCCACCGCCGCCCTCCCCGTCACCGCCCTCACCCGGGCCGCCTCCCCCGACGACGCCGTCACCCGACTCGCCGCCGCCCTCACCGAGGCCACCACCGCCCCGAACCTCCGCACCCGCGCCCGCGCCGCCGCCCACCACCTCACCACCGAGGACGGCCCCACCACCGCCCTCAACGCCCTCACCCGCCTCGCCCCCTGACCCACACCCCGTCACCCACGCCCCACCCCACACGAAAGCCCCCACCGGACATCCCCGGTGGGGGCTTCACTGTGCAGTGCGGTGGACCTGGGGGAATTCGCCCCCTGGCCCCCTCGCGGCGAACCATCGGCACGAGGATCGCCGGGCGCACCCCGCAGGCGTTACGAGGCGGGCCCCTTGCCCTCCTCGAAGAGGAAGGTCTCGTCTTCCCCGAAGTCCGGGGCCTGGAAGGGGTTCGTCGTCGGGGGCGGTGCTGCCGCAGCGGAACAACGAGGTTGGCCTTCCGGGGCTGAGAACAGCGACGTCAACTCGATGAGAGATCTCCCTTGCGCTCCAGGTCCCGAAGAACCTCAGCATTCCTACAACTTGGTCATCTTGGCGTACGGGCTCAAGATCCGCATTTGCGTCGAGCCGAAATCCACGAGGGCCGCAACTCCCTCCTCGACGCCGACCACCCGGCCGAGGCCGTACATGTCGTGTGTGACCTGGTCGCCCGTGGCGAAGTCCTTCGGGGCCGGCGCGACCGGGGCCTTGAAGGGACTGGTGGGCAAATGGCGCTTCGGTGCAGCAGGCTTTGTCATTGCGCACAGTATGCGCCTACCTGAGCCCCGGCGGCTGCGGTTGTCCACGCCCGATGACGGGCACCGCCCCCGACGGCACCACCAGCGCCACCCGCGATTTCAAATGATCATGACCTTGGCCTGCGGGTTCACGGCCCCGACTGGATGTCGATCAGCCCCTCCACCGCCCCACGTGATCCACCCCGTTCACCCTGGAGCCTGGCAAGTCGACCCACCCAGGGGCCCGACGCCGAGCATCGCCCCGCACCTCCCCCGACCCCCCGTACGGGCCGAAGCGAAGACGAGGACTCCCCCGCGGCTCCCCCCTCACCAGACCTCGCCGCACCTCCACGCAAAAGCCCCCACCGGCTTCCCGGTGGGGGCTTCACTGTGCAGTGGGCCGTTCACGGGTGGGGTCCACCTGCACGAACGCGGACGTCCGCAGAGACCTTCCCAACGCCGCACAGCCAATTTCCCAAATCAATGCAGAATGCATCCAAATTCGACCGCACTCAAGATCTTCAGCCACGTATCGAGCACAGGTACGCCGGAGGAGCCGAGAGCGAGGGAGGCGACCATGGCGACCACGAGGGCCGGCTTGGCGAAGATGCTAGGGCCAGTCACACCGAGGACGACGAGCTCGGCAAGACCTGCTGACGAGTGGGTCCGACCCGCAACGATCCGACGCCCTCGACCACTCCCCTTTCCGCGAACTAGAAGATTGCCCCTGGCCTGCCATGCCCTCGCCAATCAGATCACCCTTCCGCCCGAACCGACTGGCTATATAACTAGCCGATTGTGAGGCTTGCGGCGTGCCTCATCTGCCAGCCTCACGGTTCCGCCGTATCGCCAAGGTCATCGCGATCGACGCGACCCATCGGATCGCTTTGCTTCCGCATCTGGCCGACAACCGGGCGTGGCGGTTGCCTCAGCACTCGGCGCGGCTGAACGAGCCCTACGCGGACACCGTGGTCCGGCTCTGCCGTGATCTGCTCTCGCCGTACCCCACGAGGCTAGGCACGGTCACCGGCCGCCGCTGGGCCCCGGCGCCCGAGGGCCCGGCCCGGGAAGCGGAGGTGCGGTTCTACATCGTCCGGGTCGACACGGAGCCGGACGACGAAGGTCCGGGAGGGCGCATCCTCTGGGCGCCCCGAGCCGTCCTGGGGCTCTGGCTGGGATGTCCGGAAGTCGAGAGTGTGAGCGTCCTAGTCGACGGATATCTCAACGGCTGGCTACCGGATGGGCCGATCACACTCCGCTGACCGAGCTCGTCACAGTGGACGCAGCCGGTTGTCGGGGGCCGCCGCGCCCGGATCACTCGGAGCTCACACGAGCCGGGCAATATCCGCTTCGACGACGTCACCTTCACCTACCCCGGTACGCCCGACGGCGAGCCGGCACTCAAGAACGTCAGCGTCACGATCCCCACCGGGAAGATCATCGCGCTCGTGGGCAACAACGGCAGCGGCAAGTCCACCTTGGCGAAGCTCCTCTGCGGCCTCTACCTCCCCGACGCCGGCCAGATCCGCTGGGATGACGTCGACGCCGCGGAGGCTGACCGCGCCGACCTCTTCGCCCGCATCGCAGTCGTCGCCCAGGACTTCTATCGCTGTCCTTCATCGCCCGCATCAACGTCGCCATCGGACGCCCCGACGCCCCGCACGGCGAGGACCTCCTGCATAGGGCGGCCGAGAACGCCGGCGCCGATGAAACCATGGAGTCCCTCCCGCGGGGATGGGACACCCTGCTTGCACGGGGATACAAGGGCGGTCACCAGATCTCCGGCGGACAATGGCAGCGCATCGGAATTGCGCGAGCTCGCCACAGAGACGCGCAGATTCTGGTGGTCGACGAGCCGACCAGCGCGCTCGACGCGGAAGCTGAACAGCGAGTTTGCGACCAGATCCGCAACCTCGCTGCTGAGGGGCAGACGGTCATCCTGATCACACACCGGCTGCATAGCGTTCGGCATGCTGATGAGGTCTATGCGCTGGAAGAGGGGCGCGTCGCCGAGCACAGGACTTTTCATGAGCTTGTGAGGGCGCAGAATGGTGAGGCGGGACTCGTCCGTCGTATGTACCGAGTTCAGTCCGAGCAGTATCGCCTCGATGCCCCCACGCTGCCAACGCAAAATGGCTTCCCCCAGCCGTCGTGAGCCTGGCCCAGGAGCCGCGCTAATGGCCCAGATCGGGGAGTTCCGCTGGCTCGGTCGGTGGAGTGCGGTTCGCACCCCACCGACCGAGTTATGATCACTTGAAGGGCTCGCCCAGGTTTACCCGAGCTCGCGGCCTTGCCTTATCTCCCAAGGGCCGGTGGGTACTACCCGCACTTCACCGAAGTAGCGAAGCCATTCAGCGATGTTCTCTGCTGCGCGTCGCGCTGCTTCCTCTTCGCAGCTGTCAGCCTCAAGGATTGACCGCTGTAGGTCAGCAAGGTTGAGGGCGCCCGTGGTGGCCAGTTCGGCCACCTCGGGGAGCTCGTACAGCCGGGAGCACACAACCTTCGCGAAACCAGTCTCGTCGAGGCCAGGGGGAATATTCAGATAGGCAAGATCACGAACTACCCCGGCAAGGATCTCGCCGGGGTAGTCGTACTTCTGTCCCCTGTACACGGGGAAGAGCCGGACAGGCATGCGCGTCTCGAGACGCCAGCGCCCCGCCGGTGACTCTGTCTCGTCTACGACGACCACCAAGCTCGGACGATCCTCATCTGCAGCCAGGAGGTTGGCCTGTTCGCGAAGTTGCCTTGCCATCGTCGCATCGGCAGGGGTAGCCGTCTGTTGGATCTGGCCGAGTACCGACTGCACTTCCGGATGCTCGACGGAGACCTCGACAAGCAGCTCTAGGTTCTTCGGGATTCGCCGCCCGGTTGCACGACCTGTCAAGTTGGCAGAGCCCACAAGGCAACGCTCGTCAGCGACATACAACTTCGCGTGCAAATCATGGCAGAGCATGATTTGCACGCGATCGTCATGCTCCGCGATCTCGGCGATCTCTGGGTCCGACACACCTGCGGCGATTTCCATGACTGCCCAGCGGGTTACGCACAACAGCTCGACGTCCCGATCACCGAGGGCGGCAATTGCCGCGGCGAACACTTCCTTCTTTATGAAGGGAGCGACCAGAACGACGCGTTCGTGAGCGGATATGAGCAGCTCATGGAGCTGATTCCAGATGTGGTCCTGCCTCACTCGTCGTCCTCTTCGTCGACGGTGAGGAAGTCCTTCGATACTCGCCCCCAGTCCTGACGGTAATCCTTGATCCGCTCCGCCATCTTCGAGCCGGACTCGAACTCGAAACGCGCCCATGAAAAGAGGAGGAGCTTGAAGGCGTTCGATGCTCGTTGCAATCGATCAACGAGCTCGCTCTGACCAGCCTCTTCAACACCCTCATCGAGGACCGCCACGAGGTCTTCGTAGACGGGGTGGTCCATGTTCAGGGCGACTTGGAGCACACCGGGAATGAACTCGACGTTGAAGAACGCGGGGGAGTCGGGGTTGCGGCTCGTCACAAGCTGAACGGTCTTGTGATTGGTGATCCGTTCCTCGATCAGACGCTCTGCATCGGACGGCGAGAACTTGTGGCGCTCAATCAAGCTCTTGCGCTGCTCGTTTGCGCTCTCCTCCGCCGTCGTCTCGCTGTCAGCTGCGTCGGCGGGAGCCGGGCGGTTCGCGCGACGCCGCTGGACTGCCTCGTCGGCCTGCTTCTCGGCCGGCGCGTGGCGACTTCGGCTTTGCCGTGTTCCTCGCCTCTGCTCGGCGAGGTCCTTCCGCAAACGCGTGATGAGCTCGTCGCGGACATAGTGAACGATCTCAAGCAGCGGAACCCGCGGGTCGCCTTCTTCGGCAAGTCTCTCGTTGAACTCAATCCGCGTGGCTCCCTCCGCCTCCTCCTTCCAGTCGAAATGGGACAGTTGGGAGAAGAGCGTTGCCGCCTGCTTGTTATTGGTGACGCCGAACACCTCGTCGAGCTCCGGCGGGAAATCGATCTCGATACCCCACCAGCGTTCCACCGGGTCGTATGTGCTGACCCACCCCTTGTCGAGGTCAAGCTCCCTGTCAGCCCTGATCAGCGAGACGCCAAGATTTCGCGCAGCGTGCTTACCCCAGGGCGTGTGCCCAGGGTCGAGGTTGGGAGAGATTCCCTCCGGCCACGGGGCACCATCGATGTCAGATCGCCGCGCCGCATCTGTGGCGATGGACGCCCGTACGGTGACGGGATAGCTTTCCCCATCGATTCCCTTCACCATGAACCGCTCAACGCCGATCTTGCCGACAGAACCTGCCCCGAAGGGCCGGAACATGGGCTTGTCGTTGAACGGGACAGGGGTAGAGGACCGCTCGGTCAAGTACAGCGGGTCGTTGGGCCGAGCGTCATCGGCACCGTCGAGCTCATCCCATCCCTGGACCGGAACGAGCCGGATGCGGCATTTCCCCTTGGCGATATACCTTCGGTAAATGCGCCCGATGAGCTCCTCGGTGTGGCGGAGTGTCGTGCGGGCACCCAGCCACTGCACACGGTCGAGGTTCGTCCAGACGACGAGGGTGCCCGAGGGGCCGAGACCTTGACTGAGGTTCTGCCATTCCTTGGGGAGGGCAAGGTGCTCGGGCTCGGGAACTTCGGCGTCGTTGCTGTCGATCCGCGAAAGGTCAAGGAACGTGTGCAGGGCGTTCTCCGGTCCGTTCTGCCAAGACCAGACGTCGACACGCTTACACTGCGACATACTGGAGTTGGGCAGTCCAACGCCGAACCGCCCTATCCCCTTGCGGTCCCTCCGGCTGCCCACGCCGAAGCGCAGGGAGCGTCGCAGAGTCTCGCGGTCCATTCCCTCACCGTTGTCCATGACGGCGATCTTTTCGATACGGAAGCGAGACCGAGCAGAGGGGCGCTCTGTACCTTCTACGGCAAAGAGCTCCACGACATCGGCCTCGGCTTCGATTCCGTTGTCGATGAGCTCGGCAATGGCATGAGCGGTGGACTTGTACCCGCTGTCACGCATCGCCTCGATCGTCATGTCAGAGCTGACGATCGGGTATTTCTCGTCGCCGTCGATCACTAGTTGCTCCATACGTCTTCCCAGTTGGTGAATGCCTCTGCCACGTCCCCGAACCCTGGGAGCTCGGGGTCAATCACGGTTACCACTTCGCACGTAGCCGTCCCGCCTGCCTTCGGCCCGCGAATGACCCTCCCCACCATCTGGCTGTACAACACCAGAGACGTCGTGGGGCGCGCGATCACGGCAGCACTGGCGGCCGGCGCGTCAAAACCGGTCGTCAGTACGCCGTAGTTTGAGAGCACCATCGGGCGATCGGAGTTCCCCTTGAAGCGTCCGATCACCTTCTCCCTGTGCCGCTTCGAAGACTCAGCCGTCACCTGATCCGCCTCGACGCCGAGCGCCGAGAGTGTCGCTACGAGCAGCCGGCTGTGCTCGACCGACCCCGCAAAGAGGAGAATCCGCCGGTGTTCCTTGATCAGTTCGAGGACTGTTTGAACGACTTGCAGGTTCCACTGCACGTTCATCGCCAGGCGCTCAAGTAGTTCTTTCGGGATGTCGAAGGCGTCAGCCAGTGCGTGGTGGTCGCTCGCGCTCAACTTCACGCCGGAACTTGCGGCGACTGTGCGGAATGTGGGTTTGGCCAGATATCCCTGCTCGATCAAGGCGCTGACCGGGTTGTCGTGGCCCTCGATCTCCAGCATGACCTTCTGTCGAGAGAAGAACTCCGATAGTTGCTCGTCCTCGCTGATGTTTGACCAAGAGCGCCCCGGCGTCGCGGTAAGTCCCAGCAAGCTCGAGTCACGGCGCAGGGTCAATGCGTCCGTGACTCTGCTGTATGTCGGTGCGATGGCCTGATGCGCTTCATCGAAGACGGTCAGCGTGGTCTTCAGCGCCAAGCGGTCCAAGAACTCCCTGTCCCTCTTCGCTGCCGCCACTGCTTTGTCGAGTCCTAGGATCACGATGCCGTCGGTGATCCCGTCTAGGTCCGTTGCGGAGTCTCCCCACATCCGGACGACGTGCACTTCCCTGCTTCCAAGGGACGCCCATGCCCGTTCGAACTCCGAGGCAGCCTGTTCCAGGAGCTCGTTGCCCCGCGCCAGCCAGACGACGAGAGCCGGCTCTCGTGACCGCAGGTGGTCACAGATCATGTTCATCGCCGTCCGGGTCTTTCCAACGCCGGTCGGTAGGTGAAGCACAACACGGCGCTCATGCCCGTAGAGAAGATCACGGGCGCGCGCGGCGGCACGGCGCTGATGAGAAAAGAGCCCATAATCAGGTTCTGCGATTCGCCGGGCGGCAGCCGGAGCCTTCGGCGCCCGCTCGACGATCAGGCCGAGGAACCCCAGAAGGGCCTGCCTCTGCTCTGCCCCCCACTCGCACTTTGCCATGAAGGCGGAAGGGCGACCGGACCGGTTCCACCCCAGCCTCCCCGCGAGCTCTGTCTTCTTCTCGTCGGGCAGCAGTGCAAGAAAGCGGTCCCGTTGGTCCGAGTCGGCGAGTAGCTCGTCTGGCGAGACCGCAGCCGTCGCAACCGAGCGGAGCATGGCCTCGTCAGTGGATCCTCCGTTCAAGAGGTCAAGCAGCGCGCAAGTGTCTTCCCCGAGTAGCCCCCGCACGTATGCAAGGGGCGCTGTGTCGAGAACGCGTGCGAACGCGATGCCGGGGGCGCTCATCCGGCCTTCACTCCCTCGCACATCTGACGAGACGTCCCCACGCCTCGTACGCTCTCACCACGCACTTCCCGGAGCCCTTCGCTGTGCAATGTTCCCTCGCTGTCGTCGTCCCATGCTGAGAGCACGAGCCATGCGATCAACAGTAGGGCCGACCACTGACAACGAGGGCCGGACGGAAGATTTGGCTCCCGTTCAGTGTGCTATCGCGCCGATCGTGCGCCGTGCGGTCAGGAGTGGACACTCCGCGGAGGGACTCGCTCACGCAAGGTCAGGGAGCGGTACTTCCTGCGGCGCGCCGGTCTCACTAGCCCCCGACGTTCGTTAGGATCTCAGAGCACTCCTGGTGGAACATGAGCTACCGCCTGAGGAACATCACCAGGAGCGGAATAGGGAGTGAAGCCGATCATAAGGGGGCATTTCATGGAGCCGGACCCACGCCGAGCGCAGCCGGTGTACCTCGACTACAACGCCACCGCCCCCTTGCGCCCGGAAGCGCTCAAGGCCACCTATGACGCACTCCATGCCGTGGGTAACGCCTCCAGCATCCACCACCACGGTCGCGACGCCGCGAGCAAGGTTGACCGAGCACGTCGGCAACTTGCTGACCTGCTGAACTGCAGCCCTGGCGAAATCGTCTTCACGTCTGGAGCGACCGAGGCCAACAACCTTGCACTGCAAGCCGCTTATGCAGAGCGGGGCTCGATCATCACCTCGGCTGTCGAGCACCCCGCAGTCCTGGAAACTGCCAGAGCGCTCGTAGGCGACACTCCCGATGCCCTGTTTGTCTTGCCTGTCGATCACGGGGGGCTGACCGATCCTGATGCGCTCAAGGCGACTGTGGAGCGGTATGGGGTGTCCCTTGTCTCCGTCATGCTGGCGAACAACGAGACTGGAGTGATTACCGATCTCACCCCAGCGATCGAGGCCGCGCACGCGGCCGGCGCGTTGGTTCACACGGACGCGACGCAGTACGTTGGTCGGCTCCCTCTCGACCTGGGTGATCTCGACGTCGACATGCTGTCGCTGTCTGCCCACAAGTTCGGCGGCCCGCAAGGCGTCGGTGCGCTGTTCATTCGACGCGGCACTCCACTTCCGCAGCGCCCACTAGTCTTCGGCGGTGGACACGAACGCGGCTGGCGCGCGGGCACGCTCAACGTTCCAGGAATCGCCGGTTTGGGGGCCGCGGCCGAGGCAGCCCGGCGACAGCTTGATCAAGAGGCCCCGCGCATCGCCAAGTTGCGTGATCTCCTTGAAGGCGAGCTCCTCACCCGTATTCCAGACAGCTACATCAATGGCGTAGCCGCCCCACGGCTCCCGGGTGTCACGAGCATCACCTTCCCGGGAACGCCCGCCGACGCGGTCCTCGCCTCGATGCCTGAGGTAGCTGCGTCCGACGGCAGTGCTTGCTCCGCAGGGGCGCCGAGTCCCAGCCATGTTCTGCTCGCCATGGGGCTCAGCCGGGAGGACGCCGACTCCACCGTTCGCTTTTCATTGGGCTACGCCACGACGGAGCAGGAAATTCACCGAGCCGTCGATGTCGCCGTCGGGGCTGTTACCCACGTACGGGCCGTCATGGGATCCACCGACAGTCCCTGAGCGGTGCCCTTAAGACTTCGTACTTATTACTTGAACTGAAGGGTTCGACCGTAATGCCAGAAGGCCGCCTCTCCACCGACGTCGTCGGATTGAAATTCAACAGGCACGAGAGCTTTCCTCCGCGCTTCGGCTGGCTTCACAAGGCGTACCTGCAGGTCAAGAAGGACGAGATGCTCTTCCATGCTCCAGATGCGCTGGTGCGCCTGGGCGTGGGTAAGAACATGGTCTACTCCATGCGTTACTGGTCGCAGGCATTCAAGCTCACCCACGAGTACCGCAACGCGGATACGCAATCACGTTCTCTCGCGGCAGCTCCGACTTGGCGTGCTCGGTGGCTGTTGGATGAGGATGGGGCCGACCCCTACCTCGAGGACACTGGCAGCTTGTGGCTGCTGCACTGGTGGCTAGTCTCCGGAGACAAGGAAGCCAAGTGCCTCGCCCCGAGCTGGTACGTCATGTTCCACCTCGCGCCACTGGCTCGCGTCACGGTCGAGGAGATGACCACTTTCATTACACGCGAGGTGCACAACAGCTTCGACCGCGAGAAGTGGCCGGCGCCTGAGTCGATCAACCGCGACGTCGAGTGCTTCATCAAGATGTACGCGCCGGACCCCGATGCGAACCCTCTCTCTCCGGGCAGCTTCGAGGACTCCCTCCTCTGCCCCTTCCGTGAGCTCGGGCTGCTGGAGTTCCAGGGTGGCCGCGGCAAGGAGCGTACGTACCGATTCACCAGTGGCATCCGCCCTAGTCTGCCGCCGCGTGTCCTCGTTCACACTTGCCTCGACTACGCGGCCCGTTTCAGCCGCAAGCCAGACTCCATCTCGCTGGCCCGCCTCGCCAGCGAACCCGGCGCCCCCGGGCGCGCGTTCCACATGCGTGAACCGGAGCTTGCCAGGTCGATTGAAGCCTTCGTCGAGAATCACCCCCAGTTGGAGATCGTCGAGTCGCTCGGGCAGCGGAGCCTGCGCTTTGCAGACAACCCGGAGACACTGGCCTGGGACATCCTCGACGATCAGTACGGCCGTGTTCGTGACCGCGATAGTTTCCCGACTCCGGAGGAGTGGGCGCGGCAGAATCCCGGCCTGAAGAAGACAACGGACGACGACGCTGAGGCCGCGCAGGGCCAGATCCCCCAGCAGCCCGACATGATCGAGGAGCTCGCGTGACCACGGCAACCAAGCCATCTTCCCGCACCAAGCGGAAGGGCGCGGATCTCCAGATCCCCTCCGGGATCGGCTTTGTCGGTACGGAGTTTCGTTCCACCAGCCTGGAACGCGATGTCCGGGCCCAGGACATCCATTCCCCGTACGTTGGTGTACGCGCTCTCGACGTTCTCGACCGTGTTGGTAACGCCCTAGGCGATCTGAAGCGCACGCGTGCCTGGTCTTTCACCGGCCCTTACGGCTCCGGTAAGTCGACCCTCTCTAACCTGATCGACGCCCTCCTTGGCCACGACTCCGAGCGCAGGACACGCGCTTACGAGGCGGTCGCTGAGACCAACGCTGCTCTGGCCCAGGAGATCGCCGAGAATCGTCAGGTACTCGCAGTAGATGGCTTCCTGGGAGCTGTCACCACTGCGCGCCGAGAGCCGCTATCAGCGACCATCCACCGTGCCCTGCAGACCGCGGTGGAGCGCAAGTGGAAGAAGCGCGTCCCGAAGGACGTCTCCACCGTCATGGCGGCCTGCGCCGAGACAGACGTCCCGACGACAGACGCCCTGCTGAACGCGGTCTCCACGCTTTGCGGCAAGGCACCACTCCTGCTGATCATCGACGAGTTCGGCAAGACACTGGAGTACCTGGTATCCAGCGGGGAGGGCGGCCACGCCGAGAGCGACGTCTTCTTGCTCCAGCTGCTTGCGGAGAAGGGTGCCGGCGCCAAGGGGCTGCCGCTCTTCATGTTCACTCTGCAGCACCTGGCTTTCACGGACTACGCCTCGCGATCCAGTTCCGTCCAAACCCAGGAATGGGCCAAGATCCAAGGGCGCTTTGAGGACGTCACTTTTGCGCCAAACCTAGGTGACGCGGTCTACCTGCTTCAGAGGAAGCTAGCGCACTCCGAAGTGTCCGAGCAGGGGCGCAAGTTGGTCGAGGCTCAGGCGCAGGCTGCATCCGGTATCTGGCGTGAGCAGTCGCTGCACTCGGTCGTTGACATCTCAGCAGAGTCGTTTGCCAACCTATACCCCGTGCACCCTCTCACCGCCGTGGCAGCTCCCCTCATGGCGGCACAGATCGGCCAGAACGACCGGAGTCTCAGCGGGTTCCTCGTCAACGACGAGCCGTTCACCGTGCGGCGCACTCTCGACACTTGTGCGGACGAGGCACCGAAGCGTGCCTCGACGATCCGGATCCCGCAGCTGTACGACTTCTTTTTCTCTGCAGGCCGTACGACGATCCTTGCCTCCTCTAAGTCGAGTCGGTGGCTGGAGATCAACGCCCGCCTTGAGGAAGCCCACGGGCTCCCCGAAGCCGATCAGGAGCTGCTCAAGGCGATCGGTGTCCTCAACCTCATCGACGCTGACGGACTGCTACGCGCAACGCCGGCGATGATCCAGTTCGCGCTGAACGACCCAACTGATGCCACCGACGCTAAGCGGTTCGATCAACTGAAGAAGCGGCTCGACAAGCTGGTGGAGGATGGGCTTGTCGTACACCGGTCATACAGCGACGAGTACCGGATCTGGCAGGGCACCGATGTCGACATCGACGCCCGAGTACGTGAGATCGCTACACAGCTGCAGCCCGATGACGTAGTGCGCTACTTCAACAAGCACCTCGGGACGAACGTCCTCCCGAACGCGGTTGCAGCGGGCGCGCACAGTCAGCTCACCGGTATGCAGCGGCACTTCGTGACCGCCGTCAGCCACCAGACCGAGAAGCTGCGGGGCCCCAAGGTCGTGCAGGACGCGGCCGACGGGATGCTGGTCTTCCACTTCGGAGACTTGAAAAGTACCCCCCGGGTCGACTCACCTCTCCCGGTCGTCGTCGGCGTGACCAAGAATCCCCAGGCCGTGCTGGATGTCGGCAACACTCTCGTGGCGCTCCAGGACCTCATGAGTGACGAGGAACTGGACCATGTCGCTCGGCGGGAGATCGGGGAGCGGGCCGGTGAGTTCTCCCAGCGCATCACTGCCATGCTTGCCGAGGCATTCCGGCCGGGCAGCAATGAGTCGAGCTGGTTCCTGTGGAAGACCGGCGAGGACACCGACGGCGACCCCGCCCAGCAGCTCAAGGCCCGCAGCTATGCGGGGCTCGTATCCGAAGCGTGCAATGTGGTCTACCACCAGACCCCGCATGTGAGGAACGAGATGGTGGGCCGCCACCAGCTCACCAGTAACGCGGCGCGTACGCGCCGCGAAGTCCTCACGTCGATGATCGAGAAGACCGGGCTGCCACTGCTCGGGTGGCCCCATGACAAGTTCCCTGCGGAACGTGCCCTGTACGACGGTGTCGTTGAACACCTCGGACTGCACCGCGCTGCTGGCGAGGTTACTGGCGGCCAGAACTCTGAAGGCAGTATCCACACACACGGGATGTCGCGCCCGGACGCTGCCACGAACTCGAGCGTCATGCCTGTGTGGGAGGCGCTTGAGGGGGCGTTGAGTGAGGCCACGGAGTCAACCAACCTCGTAGAGATCTACGAGCGGCTCATGGCTCCTCCGTTCGGCGTCAAGGCTGGCGTCGTCCCGATCTTGGTGGTCGCGGCGCTCGTCATGCGGGGCAACGACGTGGCCCTCTTCGAGGAAGGCAACTACTGCCCGCGCCTCACCGCCCCCATCATTGAGCGCCTAAACGTCAATCCAGAGCGTTTCACGGTGAAGGCGACTCCGGCTGGCCGAGGCCAGCGCAGTCTTGTTCTCGACAAGCTGGTGAAGTCGCTCGGCGTCGATATCCCTCGGAGTAAAGCAAACCGGAATCCTGCACTACTCGCAGTCACTCGCGGATTGCTGGAACCCATGTGGGAGCTGGACGAGTATTCGAAGAAGACTCGTCGGCTCAGCGATGACGCAACCGTGGTTCGTGAGGTGCTGTCTGAAGCGACTGACCCCGACGAGCTTGTCTTCGAGCAGCTTCCCGAGGCCCTCGGTTTCGAGGAGATCGCTCCTCGCGCTAAGAAGGACTCTGATTCGGCGGAGGCGTACGTCGTACGCCTCACCGCCGCGCTCGATGAGATTGCCGGCGCCAGTGAGGGCTTGTCCCGGCATGTGGTGGAGACGCTGACTCAGGAGTTCCGGCTTCCTGCATCGGACATCGGCGAGTTGCGTACTGGGCTGGCTGAGCGCATGCGGGGCTTCGCTGACGCCTCGCTCGAAAGCACTCTTCATGGCTTCGTGGCGTGTGTGCTCAACGAGATGCTCCCCGATGACGACTGGCTCGGGACTGTTGTGGTTCAACTCGTCAACCAGGCCCTGGGCGACTGGACGGACCGAGATGTGGATGTCTTCCCCCGTCTCGTGCGGGACAGAGCGCGTGCGCTGGACCGCGTTAGCCATCTGTACAGCGCTGCAGAGGAGTTGCGGGTCGACGAGGTCGTCAAGGAAGTTGGCAAGCGCAGCAAGCCGAAGCAGCGCCAGATCGACACCCATCTGCTGACCCTCACTACCCCCCAGGGAACGGAAGAGCGCACGCTCATCCACGTCCCGAAGAAGTCGCGGAATGCCGCGGACAAGCTCGTTGTCAGTGTCATCAGGCAAGCTGAAGAGGCACTGGGCCCCGACGGAGCACGAATCCTGCTCGCCGCCCTGGCCAAGCACCTGTCCGGGCAAAACAGCGACGCATCCGAGAAGGAGGAGCAGCTGTGACTGACGCCAACGGCTCCAACGGCAAGAAGCGCCATGTACTCGGGATCTCGGGAGGCAAGGACTCCTCGTCCCTCGCGATCTACATGCGAGACCGCGTGCCGGAGATGGAGTATTTCTTCTGCGACACTGGCGCTGAGCTGCCGGAGACGTACGAGTACCTCAACCGCCTCGAAGGCGCTCTAGGCAAGCCCATCGCGCGCCTCAACGCCTCTCGAGACTTTGACCACTGGCTTGAGGTCTACCAGGGCACGCTGCCCAGCCCTCAAATGCGCTGGTGCACGAAGAACTTGAAGATCAAGCCACTTGAGGAATGGATCGGTGACGATGAAGCCATCTCGTACGTAGCCATCAGGGCGGATGAGAACCGGCTCGGCTACGTCAGCACTAAGCCGAACATCACCGCAGTCTTCCCTTTCCGTGAGGACGGGATCGATCGCGCGGGCGTGGACCGCATCCTCGACGAGGCCGGCATCGGCCTCCCGGGCTACTACGAGTGGCGCACCCGATCCGGTTGCTACTTCTGCTTCTTCCAGCGCAAGCACGAGTGGGTTGGCCTCAAGGACCGGCACCCGGAGCTGTTCCAGAAGGCCATAGCCTACGAGAACAAGGTCAAGCACCAAGACACTGCTATGCAGGGCCGCAAGTACACCTGGTCGCAGGGGGAATCCCTCGACGAGTTGATAGAGCGGCGCGAGGAGATCGAAGCCAAGCATCAGGCGGCACTCGAACGTGCGGCTAAGCGGCAAAAGCCGAACCGTCCGTTGCTGGAGATCCTGTCTAACGCTCTAGACGATGACGACGACGATGCCGCCTGCGCGGTTTGCCACCTCTGATCTGTACTGCCAGTACAGCTGGGGCAATTGATCCCGGCGCCAGGTGAGGGCCGCAGCCCAACGGCTGCGGCCCTCACCTTTCACGCGACGCTGGAGATATGTAGGACGTGAGCCGGTAGCCTGCGTGTCATGGGTGCTCACCTGCCTCCTGCTAAGAACAGTTACAGCCAGATCAGGGGAACCGCAGGGTATGCCGAGATGGCGGATGCTCTGGCTGTTCAGTACGAGAAGGTCACCTTCGAGGAGATCCACCGCAACGTGCTGCAGCTGGTTCCTACCGAGCCCGCCCGCATCCTGGATGTGGGCGCAGGCACCGGACGCGACGCCGCCGCGCTGGTGGCTCGTGGGCACAGCGTCGTGGCTGTCGAACCGACCGCAGCGCTTCGGGCGCATGGACAGCGCCTTCATGCGGGCAGCAAGATCGACTGGGTCGACGATGCTCTCCCGGACCTGGCTCTAAGCCGGCACGCGGGACGGTTCGAGGCCGTCTTCGCAACCGCAGTGTGGATGCATCTGAACACCGAGGAACGTCATCGCGCGATGGCTAGGATCACTGAGTTGCTGGTGGCTGGCGGCCACTTCTTCGTGAATCTGCGTCATGGCCCTGTGCCGGATGGCCGACACATGTTCAGCGTGTCCGCTTCTGAGACAGCTGAGTTGGGCCAGGCGAATGGGCTGCGAACGGTCTATCGCGGCGAACGTTCTGATCTTCAAGGCCGTGATGGGGTCCGTTGGAGCTGTCTGGTCCTGCGAGCGAACAGCTCCGACAACTCGCCGGACTGACCACTGAGCACGAACTCCTGGTGCCGACGCTCTTTGCGTTCAGCGGGTCCATCGCCGCTGCAGGAGCACCGGGATGGTCAACTCGGCGGCGCCAGTCTCGGCAGCACCCAGCTCGGCAATCTGCCGCTCCAGAGCCCGGACATTCTCTGCGTTGTTGACGGTGGCCACCCCCTGCACCGTGACGGTCAGAGGTCGGCGACGAGGGATGCTCGCCGCTCGCGGAGTACCTCCAGGGCAACGTCTCGAACATCATGGAGCCGCGCATACGCACCCCGCGCCATGGCGATCTGGCGCAACCTCGCCATTGGCGCCCTCCGCCTCGCCAGGAATAGCAACATCGCCGGCGCCCTCCGGCGCAACGCCCGCAACGCCCGCAGACCACTCGCCCTCCTCGGACTCGCATGATCACGAAACGGACGTCACGCAACTACGCCGAAGCCCTGACTGGCTCGACCCCAGTGTGGCCACCAGCAGAAATGCTGGAGCATTAGCTACTTGCTCATGCCCGTGTCCACACGAGTAGCGCAACGGATTACACGTTTTACCTCTTCGGGTGGCCACTTGAGTAGACACTCACCACGATGAGGTCGTGCTCGTTCCGGCTCCTCGCTTCCAGCGCATCGCCGCCCTCATCGTCATCGACGCCGACCATCGGGTCGCGCTGTTGCGCACCACCGATCCAAGTACACCCATATGGAGGCTGCCGCAGCGCCGAGTCGGGCTCACGGAGACATACCGCGGAACAGCCACCCGCCTAGCTGATCAGCTCATGGCCGGACGTTCGGTTCGCTGGGGTGACGTCACCGGACACCTCTGGGCTCCAGTGCCAGGGAGCACGGCACGCACCGAGGTGCGCTACTTCACCGCACGGGCCAACCCTACCGCGCACACCGGCTTTCCTGGCGACTCCCCCGTCTGGGTCCCGCGAGCTTCCCTTGGCGCCTTTTTGGACCCTCGTCGACTTGAGACCACGGCCATCCTGGTCGACGGCTATCTCGACGGCTGGCTGCCCGACGGGCCCATCACCCTCGACTGAACCTGCCCGACAGGCGCCCGCCATCTGTACACGAGCGGAACCTGTAGTCATACACGTCAGCCTGCGCTGCGACGAGAGGGCGCAGCTCCGCTGCTCTAGAACGTGCTCTTCGGCACCTCGACGACCGGGCCTTGCCTTGCGTGGCGCAGTCCCGTCCACTCCTGGCCTGAAGGTGGTCCGGAGCTCTCGGCAGCGCCTCTTGGCTAATCCTCGGAGTCACCCTCAGCGGTGACGTCGGCAGGCGCAATGGAGAACCATCCTGTCGGGCCCTCGACCACCAGTCCCTCAACTGCCAGCCGCTTGAGCCTTGCTCGGGTCGTTTCTGTCCGGGAACGGACCTCACCGATCGACATCGTGATGTCCCTGACTTTCATAGGCCGCCCGGAACGCGCCAGCAGCGCAAGTGCCTGTTCCCGGGCCTCTTCCAGCCTGAGTGGCTCTGACGTCGGCTTCTCCACCGCTTCGCCTGCGTCGGCCGCCTCGGCAGGCGGGTCGCCCTCCTCCCTGCCCGAGTCAAGCAGGGGGGAGTCATCTACAACACGGTCTTGCGGCTTCGGGAGGTCGTAGGCTGACAGCGACCGTAGAGTGTCGCGGGTGATCGTCAGTCGGATCAGGCGCTCCTCGATAACAGCGACCTTTTCCCGCAGCGCGTCCAACTCGCCGCGAATGACGACCTCTTCCCTGTCCAGCCGATCAAATAGTGACGTCATCGCCCACCCTGATTCTCAACCGTGAGTGTGAGCGCCGACAGGCAAGAACGCCGCCAGAGCTCGGGTCCTACGGTAAGGGATCCACCGGAAGGCCGCAGGTGTACGGCGCAGCTCACCCGCCTCTCGGCAGGCTACGCGCACAGTGGCGGCACCCCTCTCCCGTGCCGCGAACCACCCGTGAGCGTCCGGGCAGAGCTGAAGGCGGCATCCTCTCCCTCGCAACTCTGGGCGGCTGCACGCGGAGTCGCCCCACACGCAACCCCAGAGGCCCACTCCATGCCATGAGTCAACCTCAGCGGGTAGGCCAAGGTCGCCATAATGCTAGGTCAAGCCAACTCTCTGACCTCCTGAAGGTGTTGTGGTAGCAGCCTTGCAGTCTCCGAGATCGAGAAGTTCTGGCCTTCAAGGCCACCAAGGCACCAGATCTCTTGGGGCATCCCTATTTTCATGACGATCTCCAGGATTCACTTCGAGCGCCCCTTGAGATCCTCTACAGTGAGCACGCATCGTGCACGCGGGCCAGGAGATCACTGACGCCAGGCCCACCAAACCTGCCTAGAAGTACTGCAGTTGATGGAGCGTCATTGGTACCTGACACGGTCATCCAGCGCTTGGAGAGCGAGGAAGGCGCCGCGCGGGCAGAGTTGACTGTTCTCCAGGAGAGGCTCATAGCCTTGGAAGAGCGCCTCACCGCACTCTCCATCACGCGGCGCACGCTCACAGAACTCCTACCTGCATCCCCCGTCGATGAGACCTCCTCTGAAGAGGAACCCCCTGGTAGCGGGCGGGGCAGGCCGTCTGGCGAGAAACCCTCGGATCCGAATAGGGTGCGGCAGACTGCTTCGCGCAATGCGCAGGGATGCCTCAAAGGACCCAAGGGTCAGAAGATCGTCACGCTCGTAGCGAGTGCCGACCGTCCCTTGCGTGCACGTGAGGTGACGATCGCTCTGGGCCAAGCCGCCTCGCGCTCGCAAGTGGAGGTGATCCGCCGCGCCTGCCTCAAACTTGCGAGGGCGGGTCATTTGCGGGTGCTCAGCACCGGGGAATTCACCGGCCCTGAGGGAGCTGCCTAACGCGGAACGACAGAGCGCGGTGAACACCGCTCGATGCCGGAAGGATCAGCCGGCGCGAGCGAGGAGAAATGGTGGTGCCGCCGAGGGATCAGTCCCGGCGGCACCGGCACACGTCAGTCCACCTAACGGCTTCGGCATGCCCACCTGAGCGTAGCCCAGCCCGGGCTACGCATGGGCGCGCTGAGCCGAATTTGTCCTGCCTGCGCATACCGCGCGGGCCTTCGGAGGTTCAGCAATGCCCCGATCCGGGCCCTTTGCCCCCCGGGTAGAGACCCACCCCGAGCCCGTCCTCCAGTCGGCTCAGCGTGGCCACGTCCGGCCAACTGCCGCCAGCAAGGAGGTTGGCTACCGCCTGCCGGTTGACGCCAGTGAGGGACGCAACGCGCCGCAGCCCCAGCCCCTGCCGGGACATATGCCTGGTCAGGGCATGTGCGATGGCCTGCACCACCCGGGCTTCGGGGTGGCCGACGATAGCCGCCTCGGGCCAGTTCTCCGGATCCCGGGCCAATTCCCTCGGCGGCAAGCTGCGGCCTCGTCCTCCGGTCATCGGAATGCGCTCCTGACAGTCGAAGTGCACACTCACGACACAGGTGGCTCTTTGTGTAGCCATTTCTCGTGGTGTGTCCCTTTGGAGACGGAGATGAGCGGCGCGATCCTCGATTACCAGCCGTCGGAAGAGCCGGCGGAGTGGCCTATGGTCGCCGACGGCGTCCGCATGGTGGCCGCCGCGACCTGCGATTCCGTCCCGTACCCGGTGCAGAGGCTGATGCCTGTGCTGTCCGGGCTGGCTGTGTATGCCGAGCGCGTCGGCATCGCCCGCGACCCGCTGGTCTGGCTGGCGCCCGAGACGATGACCAGATTCCTGCTCGCTCTGACGGGCCTGGAGGGCAACTCGGTCCAGACGTACCGGAGCATCCTGCTGCGCATCCACGAGGCACTGCTGTGGCTGGAGTACGGGCAGCAGCCCACCCCCCGGATGAGCGCCAAACGACAGCGCGCCACCCCTTATACGCCGCCGGAACTTGCCCGCTACCTGATGTGGGCCAGAGCCCTGCCACCGACATCCGCCATCGGCGGAAGTGCGGTGGCCCTGCTGGCGCTCGGCGCGGGGTGCGGCCTCACGCGCCGCGAGGTGCTGGCCACGCGTGGCACCGACGTCACCGTACTGCCGTCCGAGGCGGTCGTCGTCGCGGCACCGGGCAGTGACCGTCTGGTCGTCTGCCGGGCAATGTGGGAGGAAGACCTCGCCGCACGGGCCCGCGCGGCCGGCGACGGCTTCCTGTTCCTGCCCCAGCGCCAGACCGCCGCCCCGAAGAACGGCATCTCCAACTGGGTCAAACGAAACCTCAGGGGTTCTTCCGGCCTGCCCGCGCTGAAACTGGCACGGTTGCGCAGTACCTGGATCGTGGAACTGCTGCGACAGCGCGTCCCTGAGGATGTGATCGCCAGCGCGGCTGGCATGAAGTCGACCGCCGCACTGGCCCCTTACCGGGCGTCGGTCCCACCGCTGACCACTGCGGCCACCACCCGCATGCTGCGGGGGTCCGCATGAGAACTCCTGCCGACGATCCTCGCTACCAGCCCGGCAACGGACGCCCCCGGCGCCCATACCCACACTCATACGAACCGTCCGAGCTGGCTTCCAGCAAGGTCATGAAGCTCCGCCGGATCCTCCACCAAAGCGGCATCGTGGACCTGCTCGAAGCACAGTTCGCCGAGCTGCCGGGCCCGCCCGGCTACCCCATCCGACTGGTCCTCCTCGGCCTGCTCTGCGCCAACTACGAGAGGGCCAGCAGCAATCTCGATGATGCCTTCGAGATCATCACCTTCGGCACCAATGAGCGTCTGCGAGCCGAACTCTCCATCCCCACCTGCGACATCGAGGACCAAGACGCGGTCAACGCGCTGTACAACCGCTTCCACCGCGCCTGGACCCGCATGAACAGGCTGCTGGACCCGGCGCCGCACCAGCGCCGCAGCCGGCTCCCCAGAGCCGCAGGCCGCAAGATCGCCGCACAGTGGAACGGCAAGAGCGGAGAACGGGCCCTGCGCCACCTGGAAGAGCTCGCCAACCGGCTGGTCACCGCCCCTGTCCGTACCGCCTTCGCCAAGGGCCTGATGCGCCACTGGCGCGGCGATACGGCGATCGACACCACTGCCGTACCGACCTGGGCCCGCCGCCACACACGCAAGCGCTCCGCGCTGGAGGTCAGCGCCAATTGGCATTACAAGGGCGGTGGGGACCGGGAGTTCGGCTACAGCGCCACCCTCGCCATCGCGGCCCATGCCGACCCGGACCGAGCCGGCCGCTACCCACAGCTCATCCTCGGTATGGTGCTGCACACGCCTGAGAAGGACATGGGACGTCATGCGCAGTACGTCAGCTCCGTCTTGGCCCAGCTCACCGAACTCCGTGGTTTCGTAGCGGCCGACCGTGCGTACACGAAGCTTCTGCCCGAGAACTTCCACCGGCCCATGCGCGCCCTCGGCTACTTTCCGGTGCTGGACTTCACCAAGCCTCAGGTCGCCGATGAGGCGGAGCGCCACCACCAGGGCGCCATCACCAAGGTGGGCCGTCTGTTCTGTCCCCTTACCCCGCGCCGGCTGCTCGACATCTACCAGCAGATCCGCAGTGCCAAGAACGAGCGTGAGCGCATCCCATTGCGTGAGCAGCTGCAGGAGATCGAGTCGTACGCGCTTACTCGCAAGGACACCCTCGACGACCGCGGCACCGAGCGGTTCTCCTGCCCTGCCACCAAGCTCAACTGCCCCTGGGCACAGGAACGTGAGGGCCTCGGCACACCGAAGAAGAAGCGGCCCGTGCCGGTCGTCATCAACCTCGACTCCCACAGGGCACGCGCCGCGCACCCCGCCGCCCGGCCCACCGTTGCGCCACCTGAACTTCCCATCGACGACCGCCCCAAGTGCTGCCGTCAGTCCTCCGTCACGGTGCAGGCACACGTCATGCCCCGGATGCGGCAGGAGCTGCCCTGGCAGACGCCTTCCTGGGCCCTGGCCTACCAGACACTGCGTGCACACATCGAGGGAGGAAACGGACGCCTGAAGTCTGTCGACACTGCCTTGCACGCACGCGAAAGGCGTCAGCCTCGGGGCCGTGTGGCCCAGACCCTCCTGTCCGCCATCACCGTCATGGTGCACAACATCAAGGAGCTTGAGCAGTACCTGGCCGCCAGCAAGAAGAGCGCCGTCACGGGCCTCGACCTCGGGGCGAGCGATGTCCTTCCGCCCTACCCGACGGCCGGCGAAACAGCCGCGCCCCGTTCCCGTTCCGTGGGGATAAGCCGCAGCCCTTGAGTGGGCCCACATCCCGTAATTGAAGATCGACACGTCACGAGACCGCAGGAGTCTGGCTCCACGCCTGCGGTCCCCGCGGCATGTCCGCATCCCAACCCCCGGTCCGATCCGACGCGAACCGCCGCGCTTCCCAGCGGCCCAGCAGGCTGACATTCACACAACTAGAGGCTCAAACGCCGAGATCCCGGTCAGACGGTGACCGTCTGACCGGGATCTCGTGAACAGTTCGTGGGCTAACCCGCGAACGGCCCTGCAGTGGACCTGAGGGGACTCGAACCCCTGACCCCCTCGTTGCGAACGAGGTGCGCTACCAGCTGCGCCACAGGCCCTTGCGACGAGTGAAACTCTAGCATCTCGTTCGCCGTGCTCGGAAATCGCTTCCGGCGCTGGTCAGTGGGGGGACCTCACTCGTTCGCCGCGCGCGGCCGGTCCTCGTCCTCGTACTGGTCGAAGAGGGGGGTGCGACCGCGGGCGCGGCGGCCCGGGTGGGTGGGACGGTCCTGCGAGGCGTCGGGGCGCGGGCGCTCGGGGACGGAGCTGGAACGGGCGGAACTCCAGGCGTCGTCGGCGTCCAGGTCGACGTGGCTGGTGGCGCGCGGGGCGACCGGGGCGGTCACGTAGGTGGGCAGTGGGACCGGGACGGGCTCCCAGCTGCCGGCGGCCGGCCGGGGGCGCTCGCGCTGCTGGTCGACCCACTCGGCGTGGTCGGTCTCCTCGACGAGGGCGCGGGCACCGGTGGCGTGCGGGTGCGGCGCCGGGCGGGACGGCTCGGGGGCGGCCTCGGCGGCGTCAGCGCGGACGGCGGGCTGGTGGTCGGCGGCGGGCGGCTGGTCGGCCGCCTGGTGAGGGCGGGGGCGCCCCTCCCGCAGTCGTTGTGCTGCCGCCTCCGCCTTGCGCTGGTCCATGGTGAAGGTGAAGCGGCGGCGCTCCTGGGCGCGCAGGTACACGATGTAGGCGGTCAGCAGCACGGCGGGGAGGGCGGGGGCCCAGAAGAAGGGCAGCCCGCCGACGGCCGCGGCGACGGCACCGGCGGTGAAGGCGAAGAACAGGACGGTGATGGTGCGCCGGCGGCGGGCCAGCACCTTCGCGCGCTTGGTGCGCTCGGCCAGGGAGGGGCGCAGGGGCGCGGCGTGGGCGCGGGTGGGCATGTCGTCCGGGGGCGCCGGGGCCGGTGCGGGGTCGCCGAAGGACCGGGCGCCGGCCGGGTCGTCCGTGGCGTCCGGTTCCTGCTCCTCGGCCGCATCGTCGGCGGGGCACGCCCCGTGCGCCTTGTCGTAGCGGCGCTGCATGGCTGCGCGCCCCGACAGGAGCCGGATGGCCGTGCTGAAGCGCTCGGTGGGACGGGCCTCGTTGAGCTCGTCCTGCCTACGGAGCCACATCGGCACCAAATAGGCGGCCCAGGCCCCGACGATGACTGCGTAGATGAGGCCGCTGCTTCTCACAACTCACACGGTAGAGGGGTTTCCGTGGGGCCATCCGCCAATTGAGCCGGTGTGTCGCACGATCTGGCTGATATCTCGAACTTTTTTTGTGATTGTTGCGATGAAGTTGTGGTGAATGCGGTGTCGGCCACCGATTAATTCGAACAGGTTTTTCATTTGTGGGATGCGTCGGGGCGGCCGGATGTGCCGGGTCGCTGGCTCCGCCAGCGGGCGAGGAGCCCTTCCGGCACTTCCTCCGCGGTCAGCGCGAAGACCGCGTGGTCACGCCAGGCACCGTCGATGTGGAGGTAGCGCGGGCGGAGACCCTCCTCGCGGAAGCCGAGTTTCTCCACCACACGTCGGCTGGGGATGTTTTCCGGCCGAATGCAGACTTCGATGCGGTGCAGTCCGACGCTGCGGAAACAGTGGTCGACGGCGAGCGCCACGGCGGTCGGCATGACCCCGCGGCCGGCGACTTCCTGGTCGACCCAGTAACCGATATGGCCCGAGCACATCGAGCCCCAGGTGATGCCGGCGACGGTGAGTTGTCCGACGAGGCGACCGCGGTATTCGACGACGAACGGCAGCATCCGACCGGCGTGCGCCTCGGCCCTGAGGTGACGGATCATCTGCCGGAAGGTGGGGCGGTGCGGCACCGGGACGCCCGGCGGGGGCGGCGGGACCGTCGCCTCCCAGGGGCGCAGCCAGTCGCGGTTGCGGCGGTTGACCTCGCGCCAGGGGCGTTGGTCGCGCAGCTTTATGGGGCGGAGGGAAACGTCTCCGTCCGTCAGGACCACCGGCCAGGGCGTGTTCAGCTGGGGCTCCCGGAAGGTCTGGGGTGGTCGCCGCCGCGGATCTGGTCGGCGGCGTGCGGGAGGATCTCGGCGAGCACGGCCAGGCCGTCGCGCACGCCGCCGGTCGAGCCGGGGAGGTTGACGATCAGGGTGCGGCCGGCGACGCCCGCCAGGCCGCGGGAGAGTGCCGCGGTGGGGACCTTGGCGCGGCCGGCGGCGCGGATCGCCTCCGGGATGCCGGGGACGTCGTAGTCGAGGACCCGGCGGGTGGCCTCGGGGGTGCGGTCGGTGGGCGAGATGCCGGTGCCGCCGGTGGTGAGGACGACGTCGTAGCCGGCGGCGACGGCGGCGCGCAGGGCGGCCTCCACCGGGTCGCCGTCGGGCACCACCTGGGGGCCGTCGACGGCGAAGCCCATGGCGGTCAGGCCCTCGGCGAGCAGCGGGCCGCCCTTGTCCGCGTAGACGCCGGCGGCGGCGCGGTTGGAGGCGGTGACGACCAGGGCGCGGGCGGGGTTCACGGCCGCCGCCAGTCGCCGGACTTGCCGCCGGTCTTCTCCTCGACGCGGATGTCGGAGATGACCGCGGCCTTGTCGACCGCCTTGACCATGTCGACGACGGTGAGCGCGGCGACCGAGACCGCGGTCAGCGCCTCCATCTCGACGCCGGTGCGGTCGGTGGTCTTGACCGTCGCGGTGATCTCGACGGCGTCGTCGGCGACCACGAGGTCCACGGTGACGCCGGAGACCGCCAGCGGGTGGCACAGCGGGATCAGGTCCGGGGTGCGCTTGGCGCCCAGGATGCCGGCGATGCGGGCGGTGGCGAGGGCGTCGCCCTTCGGGACGCCCTCGCCGCGCAACAGCTCGACGACGCGCGGCGCGACCAGCACGCGGCCGCGGGCCCGGGCGGTGCGGGCGGTGACGTCCTTCTCGGAGACGTCGACCATGCGGGCCGCGCCGGCCGCGTCGATGTGGGTGAGGTGTTGCTGGCCGCTGCTCATCGTTCTCCCGGTCCATACTGCCGCTTGTGGGACGACACCGTACCGCTGGGCCCCGAAGGGCATTCGCTACGGGCCGCCCGCTTCCGCCCGCCCGGGGCGGGCGGGTCAGCAGGGACCGAGCGGGAGGACGTCCACGACGGCGTCGGCGGGCACTTCGGTGGTGTCCTCGGGGATGACGATCAGGGCGTCGGCGTGCGCCATGGCCTTGATGAGGTGGGAGCCGGTGCCGCCGACGGGGGTGACCGTGCCGGCCACCGGGTCGTGGGCGCCGCGCAGGAACTGCCGCTTGCCGCGGGGCGAGGAGCCGAGCGACGCGGTGACGCGGGCGGGGACGGGGCGGCGGTGCACCTCGGGGTGGCCCATGAGCGTGCGGATGACCGGGCGGACGAACAGTTCGAAGGAGACGTAGGAGCTGACCGGGTTGCCGGGCAGGGCGAGCAGCGGGATGCGGTCGGGCCCGATCAGGCCGAAGCCCTGCGGCTTGCCGGGCTGCATGGCGAGCTTGCGGAACTCGACCCGGCCCTCGTCGGTGCCGAGGCCGGCCAGGGTCTCCTTGACCACGTCGTAGGCGCCGACGCTGACGCCGCCGCTGGTGACCAGGACGTCGGCGCGGGCGTACTGGTCCTCCAGTGTGGCGCGCAGCGTCTCCGCGTCGTCGGCGACGGCGCCGACGCGGTAGGCGAGCGCGCCGGCCGCGCGGGCGGCGGCGGTGAGCTGGAAGCTGTTGGAGTCGTGGATCTGGCCGGGGCCCAACGGCTCGCCGGGCTGGACCAGTTCGCTGCCGGTGGAGAGCACCACGACCCGGGGGCGGCGGTGGACCGTGACGGTGTCCAGGCCGAGGGCGGCGAGCAGGCCGAGCTGGGTGGGGCCGAGGACAGTGCCGGCGGACAGGGCCGGCTCGCCGGTCCGGGCGTCGCTGCCGGCCCGGCGGACGTGGGCGCCGGCGTCGGCCGGGCGGTGCACCCGGACCTCGCCGCCGGCGTCCTGCGGAGCGTGGCTGTGGGCGCGCATGGTGGCAGCCGGCCCCTGGCCGGTGCCGCCGTCGGTCCACTCGACGGGGACCACCGCGTCGGCGCCGGGCGGCACCGGGGCGCCGGTCATGATGCGGGCGGCGTGGCCGGGCTCGACGGTGGGGAGTTCCCCGCTGCCGGCGGCGACGTCGCCGATGACGGTGAGGGTGACCGGGGAGCCTTCGGTGGCGGCCGCGACGTCGGCGGCGCGGACCGCGTAGCCGTCCATGGAGCTGTTGTCGAACGGCGGCAGCGGCAGCGGCACGGTGAGGTCCTCGGCGAGGACGCAGCCCTGGGCGTCGAGGAGTTGCCGGCTGACCGGGGCCGGCAGTTGGAGCTTGGCCAGGATGTCGTCGAGGTGGTCGGCCACCGACCAGACGCGGTCAGAGTGGTGGGCCTGATCGGTGGTGCCGTTCAACGTCCTACATCTCCTCGGTGACGTAACTGCGCAGCCAGGCCCGGAAGTCGGGGCCCAGGTCCTCACGTTCGCATGCCAGTCTGACAATGGCACGCAGGTAGTCACCGCGGTCGCCGGTGTCATAGCGGCGGCCCTTGAAGACCACGCCGTGCACCGGGCCGCCCAGTTCGGGGTGGGCGGCCAGGACCTGGAGGGCGTCGGTGAGCTGGATCTCGCCGCCGCGGCCGGGGTCGGTCTTGCGCAGCACCTCGAAGACGGCCGGGTCGAGGATGTAGCGGCCGATGATCGCGAGGTTGCTGGGCGCCTCGGCCGGCTCGGGCTTCTCGATCAGGTCGGAGACGGTGACCACGTCGTCGTCTCCGGTGGGAGCGGCGGCCGCGCAGCCGTAGAGGTGGATGTTGGCCGGATCCACCTCCATCAAGGCGATAACCGATCCCCCGTGCTCCTCGCGGACCTCGATCATCCGGCGCAGCAGGGGGTCGCGGGGGTCGATGAGGTCGTCGCCGAGGAGGACCGCGAAGGGCTGGTCGCCGACGTGCGGCGCGGCGCAGAGCACGGCATGGCCGAGGCCCTTGGGGTTGCCCTGGCGGACGTAGTGGATGGTGGCCAGGTCGCTGGACTCCTGGACCTTCGCGAGCCGGGACCCGTCGCCCTTGCGGTGCAGGGCCTCTTCCAGCTCGTAGTTGCGGTCGAAGTGGTCTTCCAGCGGGCGTTTGTTCCGACCGGTCACCATGAGGACGTCGGTGAGTCCGGCCCCGGCCGCTTCCTCCACCACGTACTGGATGGCGGGCTTGTCGACGACCGGCAGCATTTCCTTGGGCGTGGCCTTGGTCGCCGGCAGGAACCGGGTGCCGAGCCCTGCTGCCGGGATGACAGCCTTGCTGATCCGTGCGTGCGATGGGGTCATGCGCGCCACCCTAACCGGCCCGCACGGACCGATGATGAGCGTCCGGTTAAGAGATCATGAGAGCCCGAGCGAGGCCCACGATGAGCGTTGAGCACGAGGAAAAGCGCAGGTTGCGGCGGGATCTCCAGGAGGTGAGGAGAGCGTTGCCGACCGATGTCGTCGCGGCTCGGGGCGCCGCGCTGGCCCGCCGGGTGCGGGAGCTGGACGAGTTGCGGGCGGCGGCTCCGGCGGCGGATGCCGAGAGCCCCGCACCGGCCGCGCCGACCGTTGCCGCGTACGTGTCGATCGGCGGGGAGCCGGACACCCGGGCCCTGCTCGACGCGCTGCGGACGGCCGGGGTGCGGGTGCTGCTCCCGGTGCTGCTGCCGGACAACGATCTGGACTGGGCCGTATACGAGGGCCCCGAGCATCTGGTGCCCGCCGCCTGGGGGCTGCGGGAGCCGGACGGACCGCGGCTGACTCCGGAGGCGGTGACGGGGGCGGACGTGGTGCTGCTGCCGGGGCTGGCGGTGGACCGGACCGGGCTGCGACTGGGCCGGGGCGGCGGCTCCTACGACCGGGTGCTGGCCCGGCTGGAGCGGTCCGACCGGCGGACGGCGCTGGTGGTGCTGCTCTACGACGACGAGGTGGTGGACGCGGTCCCCGCCGAGCCGCACGACCGCCGGGTGCACGCCGCGGTGACCCCGTCGGGGGTGCACCGCTTCCGGCACTGACCGGAGCCCCGCGGGACGGTGTTTCACGTGAAACGCCGTCGGGCGGGCCGGAGGTGTCCGGCCCGCCCGATGCGGTGGTGCTTCTGCCGTCCGTTACGGCGACAGGGTCAGGGTGTCCTTCCCGGCCTTCTTCACCGCGTCCTCGCTGAACGCCCAGGGCAGCAGCTCGCCCTTGGCCCACTTGTCGGTCTGGTCGTAGTAGTGGGCTTCGTAGGCGTGCCCGGAGGCGCCGGTGAGGTTGATCCAGCGGGACTTGTCGAGGTCGGCGAGGTTGACCACCATCCGCATGGACGGGACCCAGGTGACCTTGTAGCCGCCGGCGGCGTTCCAACCGGTGGCGTCGACCGCGGCCTCACCGCCGCCGAGGTTCCACGGCCCGCGGTTGAGCAGGCTCTGGAGGAAGCCCGGGCCCTCCTTGCCGAGGGTCTGGTTGGTGAGGTCCATCTGGTGCAGGCGGCCCCAGGCCCAGTTGTCGATGTTCTTGCCCAGCTTGGACGTCAGCTCGTAGCGGGCGTCCTTCATGGCCTGGGCGAGGAGCTGGTCGCGGTTCTTCAGGCCGGGGTGGCCGGGCCGGTCCTCGGTGTGCCACCAGGCGTTGTTCGGGTCGTCGAGGATGTTCCGGACGACCTCGTACCAACGGTCGCCGCCGTCGGGCTGGGCGGTGTCACCGGACCGCTCGCCGCACTCGCGGACCAGCTTGTCCTGGGCGTCGGCCGGGCCGGTGTCGCTGGCCGGGCGGACGTAGAGGCACTGGCCCTGGACCCGCAGCTCCTTGGGCATCTTGTTGCCGAAGGCGAGCTTGAGGGTGTTGCGCCAGACCGCGTTGAAGTAGGCGGCCGCGGCGGAGTCCGGCTCCTGGGTGAAGTCCCAGCCGTTGAGCAGCTGCTGGGCGTCGCGGACGTACTTGTCCTTGATGTCGATCTTCGTCAGGTAGGGCGTCAGCAGCCGGGCGATCTCGCTGCTGTTGTCGCTCTGGAACGACTGCATGTCGTCGGTGGAGACCTTGCCGCCGTCCTTGATCTTGGACTCGATCAGGTCGGTGATCCGCTGGCTGCGGGCGCCGTAGCCCCAGTCCTTGGTGATCAGGAACGGGTACTTGGCGTTGGTGACGGCCTGGTTGGCGGTGACGATGAAACCGCGCTTGGGGTTGTACTCGTACGGCAGGGCGCTCTGCGGGATGGTGCCCTTCCACTGGTAGGCCGGGTCCCAGCCGGGCGCCGGGTAGGTGCCGTCGCCCTTCCCGCGGATCGGGATGGTGCCGGGGGCCTGGTAGCCGATGTTGCCCTTGGTGTCGGCGTAGATGAGGTTCTGCGAGGGGACCTCGAAGTCGGCCGCGGCCTTGCGGAAGCTGGTCCAGTCCTTGGCGCGGTTGAGCTCGAAGACGGCGTCCATGGACTTGCCGGGGGTCAGCGCGGTCCAGCGCAGGGAGACGGCGTAGCCGTCGCCGCGGTCGGGGGCGCCGTTGGTGACCGGGGCGTCCTTGCCGACGCCGGCCAGCTCGTCGTCGCGGTCGGAGACGATCGGACCGTTGTTGGTGGACCGGACGGTGATCTTGCGGCTCTCGCCGCCGGCGACCTTGATGGTCTCCTGGCGGGTGAGGAACGGCTTCTGCTTGCCGTCGTAGAGGTAGCCGTCGGCGTTGATCTTCTCCAGGTAGAGGTCGGTGACGTCGGCGCCCAGGTTGGTCATGCCCCAGGAGATGTCCTGGTTGTGGCCGATTATGACGCCGGGCATCCCGGAGAAGGTGAAGCCGGCCACGTTGTAGTTGCACTTGGGGCCGATGGTGCGGCAGTGCAGGCCCATCTGGTACCAGAGCGAGGGCATCTGCGGAGCCAGGTGCGGGTCGTTGGCGAGCAGCGGCTTGCCGGTGGTGGTGTGCTCCCCGGAGACGACCCAGGAATTGGAGCCGATGCCGTTGCCGTTGGGGCCGAGCAGCGCCGGGACCTGTCCGAGGGTCTTGGAGAGCGAGGAGAGCTGCGCCTGGACGCCGGCGGTGGCGTTGCGCGTGGTCCCGGTGCCCGTACCGGTTCCCGTGCCCGTACCGGTGCCGGTCCCCGTGCCGGTGCCGGTTCCCGTACCCGTGCCCACACCGGTACCCGTGCCGGTGTTGCCGTCGCCCTTGGGGTCGAACTCCTTGGTGGCCGGGTCGACGCTGCCGCCGTCGACGATCGGCCGGTTCCGCTGGTACGGGTACTCCGGGTACAGCTGGGCGATCTGCTGCGGGGTGAACCGACTGGTCATCAGGGACCGGTCGATCTCTTCCTGCATGTTGCCGCGCAGGTCCCAGGCCATCGCCTTGAGCCAGGCCACCGAGTCGACCGGGGTCCAGGGCGCGGGCTTGTAGTCGTTGGTGAAACCGAGCGCGGCGTACTCCAGGGAGAGCGCCGAACCCTGGTGGTCCTTGAGGTAGGCGTTGACACCGGCGGAGTACGCCTGGAGGTATTTCTTCGTGCTGGCCGAGAGCTTGGTGTCGTATTCCTTCTGCGCCACCTCGTGCCACCCGAGGGTGCGCAGGAACTCGTCCGTCTTGACCTGGCTCTTGCCGAACATCTCGGAGAGCCGGCCGGCCGTCATGTGGCGGCGGACGTCCATCTCCCAGAAGCGGTCCTGCGCCTGCACGTAGCCCTGGGCCCGGAAGAGGTCCTCGTCGGTGTCGGCGTAGATCTGCGGAATGCCGTTGGCGTCACGGACGACGTCCACCGGGTCGGTCAGGCCCGGAAGTTTGAGCGATCCCGTGGTTTCCGGGAAGGAGGCGCGCACGGTGCTGACGCCCCAGTACGCGCCGAAGCCGATGCCCGCCACGAGCAGCAGCACGACCGTGAGGGCGACGAGGCGGCCTCGCCGCCCTCTCTTCTTTTTGGGGGCTGGACCGGTCTTGTTGGCGGGCATCTCTGTCCTTCGAGGGGCAGGGTGGGAGTGCTGGAGCAACCATAGGCGCACCGGTTTGCCGACCCCTACGCGGAGTCACCACCGAGCACATTAAACTTTCAAGCAATGGTAAATTGTTAGGGTCAGTAACTAGATACGGTAAGGACAACCAGCCCATCCCGACCAAGGCGCGTGGAAGGATCAGCTCCTGACTGTCGAACACCTCAACGAACTCCTGCTGATCTGCTCACTCGTACTGCTCATCGCGGTGGCCGCAGTACGACTCTCCTCGCGCAGCGGGCTCCCCAGCCTGCTCATCTACTTGGGGATAGGCATCGCGATAGGGCAGGACGGCGTCGGCGGCGTCATCTTCGACAACGCCGAACTGACCCAACTCCTCGGCTACGCCGCACTGGTGGTGATCCTCGCCGAAGGCGGCCTGGGCACCAAGTGGAAGGAGATCAAACCGGCCCTCCCACGGGCCGCGGTGCTGTCCACGTTCGGCGTCGCGGTGAGCGTGGGAGTCACCGCGGCCGGCGCGCACTACCTCGCCGGCCTCGAATGGCGCCAAGCTCTGCTGATCGGCGCGGTGGTGTCGTCCACGGACGCCGCGGCGGTCTTCTCGGTGCTGCGCAGCGTGCCGCTGCCGGCCCGGCTGACCGGCATCCTGGAAGCCGAATCCGGCTTCAACGACGCCCCGGTGGTCATCCTCGTCGTGGCCTTCTCCACCGCCGGCCCGGCCGAACACTGGTACGTACTGCTCGGCGAGATAGCGCTGGAACTGGCGATCGGCGCCGCCGTCGGCCTGGCCATCGGCTGGCTGGGCGCGTACGGGATGCGGCACGTGGCGCTGCCCGCCTCCGGCCTCTACCCGATCGCGGTGATGGCCATCGCGGTCTCCGCGTACGCGGCCGGCGCGCTGGCGCACGGCTCCGGCTTCCTCGCCGTCTACCTGGCCGCGGTCATCCTCGGCAACGCCAAACTCCCGCACGCCCCGGCCACCCGCGGCTTCGCCGAGGGGCTCGGCTGGATCGGGCAGATCGGCATGTTCGTCCTGCTCGGCCTGCTGGTCACCCCGCACAACCTGCTCGACGACATCGTGCCGGCGCTGCTCATCGGCATGATCCTCACGCTGGTCGCCCGCCCGCTGTCGGTCTTCACCTCGCTGCTGCCCTTCCGGGTGCCGTGGCAGGAGAAGGCCCTGCTGTCCTGGGCCGGGCTGCGCGGCGCGGTGCCGATCGTGCTGGCCACCATCCCGATGGTGAGCGACGTCCCCGGCAGCGAGACGGTCTTCAACATCGTCTTCGTGCTGGTCGTGGTCTACACCCTCATCCAGGGCCCGACGCTGCCGTGGCTGGCCCGCCGGCTCCAGTTGGGCGAGGGCGAGGAGGCCGCCGACCTGGGCATCGAGTCGGCGCCGCTGGAACGGCTGCGCGGGCACCTGCTGTCCACGTTGATAGGCCCCACCTCCCGGATGCACGGCGTGGAGGTCGGCGAGCTGCGGATGCCGGCGGGCGCCGCGGTCACCCTCGTCGTGCGGGACGGCACCAGCTTCGTGCCGTCCCCCACCACGGTGCTGCGCCACGGCGACGAACTGCTGGTGGTCGCCACCGACCCGGTGCGGGACGCGGCCGAGCGGCGGCTCCAGGCGGTGTCCCAGGGCGGCAAGCTGGCCGGCTGGCTGGGAACCGGTGCGGAACGGACCGGTGCGCAACGGCGCCCCCAGGAAGGGGCGGCGGAGCGCGGACGGCGACGCGGGGTCGGTTGACCCGACGGGCGGCGGGCCCGCCCCGCTTGCCCGGCCGAGCGTCGTATGTGCGCTATCTCTCCACCGATAGCAAGGAAATCCGCGGGAAGCCCTGGTTAATCCCAGGGCTTCTTTGCCTTTTGCCTGTACAATCGAGAAAGAAATTTGTACGGATCACGAACCAACTCTGCCTGACGCAGAGCTGGCGCGACCGCTCGGCGGCCGCGGTCCCCTGCCACACGCAGCCACCCCTTTCGGTGCGGACCACGCGGTATCACTCGGTCCTGCGCGAGAGGACAGCTCTCGGCGCTCAACCGGGACGACCTCTCGGCGCAGCGCTACCAGGCAGTAGAAAGGCCCGGCCGTGGCATCCGCGGTCAAGGACCCCCGTCCCGGTTACGGACAACTGTTGCGCACGCCCAGCGCGTGGACCTTCCTGTTGCCCGGCTTCCTGGCCCGACAGCCGTTCGCCATGCTGACCATCGGCATCGTCCTGCTCGTCCAGTCCACCACCGGCTCCTACGGCACCGCCGGCGCGGTCTCCGCCGCCACCGGCGTCTCGATGGCGCTCTTCGCCCCGCAGGGCGGCAAGCTCGCCGACCGCTTCGGCCAGCGCGCCGTGCTCATCCCCGGCGTCCTGGTCCACGTCGCCGGCGTCTCGGCACTGATCGTCCTGGCCCTCGCGCACGCCCCCCTGTGGGCGCTGCTCGCCGTGGCCGTCCCCACCGGCGCCTCGACGCCGCAGGTCGGCCCGATGGTGCGGGCCCGCTGGGCGGCCAAGCTGGGCGGCACCCCGCTGATGCCCACCGCCGCCGCCTTCGAGTCGGTGACCGACGAGTTCACCTTCGTCGTCGGCCCGGTCCTGGCCACCGCGCTGTGCACCGGCATCCACCCGGCCGCCGGCCTGATCGCCGAGGCCGTGCTGTCGCTGGCCGGCGGTCTGCTGTTCGCCTCCCAGCGACGCACCCAGCCGCCCGTCCACCGGGGCGGGTCCGACGCCCACCCCCGCGTCTCGGCCCTGTCCATCCCCGGCGTGCGCGTCCTGATCGTGGCGTTCCTCGGCATCGGTTCGGTCTTCGGCGGCATGCAGGTCTCGCTGACCGCGCTGACCGAGAGCATCGGCCAGCCCGGCCTCAACGGCGTGCTCTACGGGGTCTTCGCGGGCGGCAACATGCTCGCCGGCATCGCCTGCGGCGCCATCGCCTGGAAGATCGGCCCCCGCCGCCGCCTGCTCGTCGCCTACGGGCTGCTGGCCCTGGCCACCACCCCGCTGTGGGCGGTGACCGCGCTGCCGCTGCTGGGCGCCGTCGGCCTGGTCGTCGGCCTGTGCATCGCCCCCGCGCTGATCACCGGCTACACCCTCGTCGAGTCGCTGGTCCCGGCCGCCGCCCGGACCGAGGCGTTCACCTGGCTGACCGGTGCGGTCGCCCTCGGCCAGGCCGCCGCGGCCACCTCCGCCGGCCAACTGGCGGACCGCTTCGGCCCGAGCTCCGGCTTCCTAGTGCCGCTGGCCGGCACCGCGCTGGCCCTGGTGGTCCTGCTGAGCCTGCGGGCCCATCTGATGCCCCGCACGTCCACGGTCGTCACCGGGTCGGCGGAGGCCGCCGGCACCCCCGCCGACGAGCGCGAACGCGAGCTGAGCCACGCCTGAACGGGCGCCCTGGCGGGTCCGCGCACCGGCGTGGAGTCGGTCACCGTGCGACGTTCACGGTGGACTGGCGCGCGGGAATACTGCAAGATGGAGCGTCGTTAGCACTCAATGAGTGAGAGTGCCAGGAGGAAGTCAAGTGCCGACCTACCAGTACCAGTGCACCGCGTGCGGCGAGGGCCTTGAGGCCGTGCAGAAGTTCACCGACGACGCGCTCACCGAGTGCCCCAGCTGCAACGGACGCCTCAAGAAGGTGTTCTCGGCGGTCGGCATCGTCTTCAAGGGCTCCGGCTTCTACCGCAACGACAGCCGCGGCTCGTCGTCCAGCAGCAGCCCCGCCAGCAACTCCTCGACGCCGTCGAACGGCTCGTCGTCGAGCAGCTCCACCCCCTCGACGTCGACGCCCTCCACTTCGTCCTCGTCTTCGTCCTCGTCCTCCGACGGCGCTTCGAAGTCGTCGACCCCGGCGAGCTCCGGCTCGGCCGCCTGACCCGCGGCAGCAGCCCGGCGCGCGACGCCACCGGCAACGGGACTCCAGGCCCCGCCTCCCCACCAGGGACGGCGGGGCCCGTCGCATCCCGGCCGGGGCGTGCGGACCGAGCCCTCCGGCCCGGAGCCGAGCAGCGCGCCACGTGCCCGGCCCCGCGGGCTCCGACGGTTCCGGTGACCCGGCAGCGGACCGCCGCCACGCCCCGATAGTGTGACCGCATGGCTGAGGCGGAGATTGGCGTTATCGGCGGGTCGGGCTTCTACTCCTTCCTGGACGACGTGACCGAGGTCACTGTGGACACGCCCTACGGGCCTCCCAGCGACTCCCTGTTCCTCGGCAAGATCGCCGGCCGCTCGGTCGCGTTCCTGCCCCGGCACGGCCGCGGCCACCACCTCGCGCCGCACCGCATCAACTACCGCGCCAACCTCTGGGCCCTGCGCTCCCTCGGCGTGCGGCAGGTCCTCGGCCCGAGCGCGGTCGGCGGGCTGCGCCCCGAGTACGGCCCGGGCACGCTGCTGGTCCCCGATCAACTCGTGGACCGCACCAAGTCCCGCGTCCAGACCTACTTCGACGGCGAACCGCTTCCGGACGGCAGCGTGCCCAACGTCGTCCACCTCACCTTCGCGGACCCGTACTGCGCCACCGGCCGCGTCGCCGCCCTGGGCGCCGCCCGCGGCCGGGACTGGGAGCCGGTCGACGGCGGCACCCTCGTGGTGATCGAGGGCCCGCGCTTCTCCACCCGCGCCGAGTCGCGCTGGCACGCCGCGCAGGGCTGGTCGGTGGTCGGCATGACCGGCCACCCCGAAGCCGTCCTGGCCCGCGAACTGAGCCTCTGCTACACCTCGTTGACGCTGGTCACCGACCTGGACGCGGGCACCGAGACCGGCGAGGGCGTCTCCCACGAGGAGGTCCTGAAGGTCTTCGGCGAGAACATCAGCCGGCTCCGCGAGGTCCTCTTCGACACCGTCGCCGCACTGCCCGCCAACGAGGACCGCGCCTGCCGGTGCACCGACGCGCACCAGGGCTGGGACCTGGGCATCGAGCTGCCGTAGGCGCGGGAGCAGCGCCGGGGCGGGGACGGCTCGAACGCCCCTGTCGGGTGACGGAGTTGTCCACAACCGCAGGTTCGTCCACAGGCCGGAGCGGGCCGCCGCGTCATGCGGCACGGTGGTGAGCGCGGGGCCGAACGCCGGTCCCGCTTCGCACCACAGGCGGTGACGACCATGCCCCACTCCTCCGCGCCCTTCCCTCCGAAGCCCGGGACGCCCGTTTCCCCGCCGGCCTCGCCGACCCCGCCGACCCCGCTGGCTCCTCTGACTCCTCTGACTCCTCTGACTCCTCTGACTCCTCTGACTCCTCTGACGGCTGCGACCGCTGCGACGGTCTCGTTACCCCCGACGATCCCGACCATCCCGACGGACCCGTCGATCCCGTCGATCCCGGTCCTGCCCGCTCCCCCGCGGTGTGAAGTGCCGCACTTCGCCCCCGTCCGCGCGGGCGGTGTCGGCCCCACCCGATGGCACGGGGCGGCACGGCGGCGGCTGCTAACCGTCGCCCTGGCAACGACCGCCGCAGCACTGGCCACCGGCCTGTCGCAGGGTCCGGCGCGCACCGCGTCCGCGCCCACCGGCTGCCCCGCCGCGACGGCCTCAGGGGGGCGATGACCATGACGAAGCGGGGGCAAGATCGAGTGGCGTCCACCGATCGGGCGCGCGAGACTTCTGCGAGTGGCGGGGCACCTGCCGCACGCCGCACCTGCCGGCGTGCCCGCACCACCGATACCGAAGCCGCTATCGGCACCGCCGCACCAATCGCCGCCGCACGGGCCCTGCCGAGCGGCCGGATCCGCCGCCGACCGGTGGCTCCCGGTCCCCGCCCGGCCGCCCGGCCGCCCCGTACGAGCCGCCTCCGGCACGGCCCGGTCCCCGGGATCCGTCGTACCAGTACGGAAATCCGCACTGACGCTCTGGTCGATCGCCGGTTCGGGTTGCGCGATTGGACACCTCCGCCCCGCCCTGCCGTAAGTTGCGGTGCTGATTGTCGGTGCACCGTCCAAAGCAAGCGTGGAAAGAGGCTGTCAGGTGAGCGAGAACAAGAGCGTCCTTCAGGGGTTCAAGGACTTCCTGATGCGCGGCAACGTCATCGAACTCGCGGTGGCGGTCGTCGTCGGTGCGGCGTTCACGAGCATCGTCAACGCGGTGGTCAAGGGCGTCATCAACCCGATCGTCGGTGCGTTCGGCTCGCAGAACCTCGACAACTACCAGACCTGCCTCTCCACGTGCTCGGTGGACAAGAAGACCGGCCTGTACGTGGACGGCATCTACGTCCTGTGGGGCTCGGTGCTCAGTGCGGCGCTGACCTTCCTGATCACCGCGGGCGTCGTCTACTTCCTCATGATCCTTCCGATGAACAAGTGGAAGGCCCGCCAGGACGCCAAGAAGTCGGCCGACGACGCGGCGGCGCCGGCCCCGACCGAGATCGAGCTGCTCACCGAGATCCGCGACGCCCTGATCGCCCAGCGCAACGGCACCGCGGCCACTCCGGGAGCGGCCGCGGCGGCGGCGATCATCACGCAGAAGACCCAGCAGACGCAGCAGACGCAGCAGTAGCGAGCGCTACGGACGGCCGAAGCCGCCCCCTCGCCTCGCTCAGAGGTGGTGGGGCGGCTTCTCGTCCAAGAAGCGGGCGAGGTCGGCGGCGCTGTCCGTGCTGGCGGCGCGCTCGCCCCAGCCGCGATCGGTGTCGTCCGAGGACTGCTGGCTCAACGGGTCGTCGAAGATCAGGGCGGCGGCGCTCCTCGGCGCCGGCCGCGCGGTGACGGCGGGCTCGCTGCCGGCCGGCGCCGCGGGGGCCTCGGCCTGGGCGACGGGCCCTTCGGGCGCGGTCGGCTCCGGAGCCTCGGCCGGGACGACGGCGTCGGGCGTCGGGCTCGGGTCGCCGGTTCGGGCGCCCCGGCCGCCCCGGGCGGTCGGCTCGGGCTCGGCGGGGGGCTGGGACGTGGTGCTCACCCCTTCAGGGTACGGGCGGACACCGCGCTTGCCCGGCGCAGCGGGTCGTTGATGACGCCGTGCTTGCGGCGGCCGGGCGGAGGGCCGGCGGGGCGGGGGCCGGCGGAGCTGACGGGGCCCGCGGAGCTGCGGAGTGGTGTGGCTGCGGGGGGGGCTGCGGGGGGCTGCGGGGCGGTGTGGCTGCGGGGCGGCGTCCGGTCAACCGGTGGGCGGTTGAGCACCGTCCGGGCCAGCGGCTTCCGGTGGGTCGGTGGCTGGTTCGGCGGTGGTGGGCGGGGGCGACGGCCGGGCCTAGGTGCTCCGGCTGCCGTTCTCGTGGGTGGGTATCGGGTGGGCCCGGTGCGCGTCCTGCGGGCGCGTGGGCGGACCGTGCTCGGCGCAGCCCCGCCCGCGCGCCCGCCCGCGCGCAGAACCGGGGAGGGAGAGGGGGACGGGGTGGGGGTGGGGGCGGGGGTGGGGGTGATGGCCCCGGGCTTCACTCTTCGGCATGGCTACCCGGCTTCCGTACGGGGGCGGGAAGGCCCACGCTAGGAGCGCTCGCGGGACCCGGCCCGCTGGGTGGCGCATCGGGGTGGGGGGTGCGGGGTCGCGTTCCGTGGCGGCCGGTGTCTGGGATGCCTGGGCTCACCGGACGCGTCCCGTGGGGGCTGATGCCTGGGATGTCCGCGCCCACCATGGCGTTCCGTGGAGGCTGACGCCTGGGATGTCCGCGCCCACCGTGCAGTTCCGTCGGCGCGGGTTCCGTTTCCGCCGGAGCGGGCCGGGGCGGACGCGTGCGCAGGCCGGGCGGGCGTGTGCCTGATTCCGAATGAGTGCCCGTGTCAGGACGAGCGCCCGATTCCGGGTGAGTGGCCGGGGCCGGACGAGGACCGGGAGCCGGACCAGTACCCAGGTCCGGGCGGCTGGAGCCAACTGCCCTGGGTGCCCTAGGTGCCCGAGTTGCCCGAGTTCGGGCAGCTGGGGCTGACGGCCGGGGCGAACCGCCCGAGGAATCCGGGCCCGGGATGCCTTGCCGCGGTACGGGCGGGGCCTGATGGGATGGGTGATCACCGTGTTGCCGGGGCGGGCGGGGCGGGGCGGCGCGCTCGTGGGGAGGTGTGTCGGGCCGTGGGGGCGTGACGCGGGCCGCGGTGGGTGCCGCGGCCCGTAGCGCGTGGGTCAGTCGGTGGCGAGGGCCTCGTGCCACCACTTGTCGCGGCCGGGTTTCCAGGAGACCGGGCGGGAGCAGCGGTTCACCACCAGGACGGTGTGCGGCAGGCCGCCGGCGGTGGCGGTGCGCGCCAGCGCGTGGTCGAGTACCGGCTTCACCGGCCGGATGGCGCCGTCCCAGAACGCCGCGTCCGCGGTGATCAGCACCCGGATCCCCGTCTCCCGTATGCGCGCGGCCAGTTCGGGGACGGTCAGCGAGACCGGCAGCGTGGTGCGTATCGCCTCCAGGCGACCGCAGGCGAGCGTGGCGATCACCGATTCGGGGACCAGCGGCAGGTGGACCGCGACCCGGTCGCCGGCGCGCACCCCGTAACGGGCGAGTGCGGCGGCCGCGCGGTCGGCCTGTTCCAGGAGCATGCCGTGCGTCAGCTCCTCCAGACGGCCCGGCTCCCCGCTCCAGGTGAGGGCGATCTGCGACGCATCCGGCTCTTGCACTTCCGGGGCGTCATCTGCATGCTCTGAGATCACACGGCGCAACATGCGCATCAGCATGAGGACCAGCGATCAACGATCGCTGAACGTCCGCTGTACGGCCCCTCGGAGGCCGTGCGGCTCTACGGGGCGAGTGCCGGGCCCCTTCTCGCACCCCGCACGGTAGCGCGGCCCGTTCCCGCCTCTATCTGCCCCGGTCCGGTGCGCTTCACCCCTCTCTCTCTTCTCTCTCTTCTCCTTCCTTCCGTGGTTCTTCGTCCGGTGTGTTGAGAGGCGGGTCGTCGGCTCCATGTCCGTACCTCCTGTGAACGGTGTTCGTCCCCCGGTTCGTTGGGCGCAGGCGGCGTTGGCCGTCGGGGCGTTCTGTGTCCAGTTGGACTCCTTCGCGCTGAATCCGGCGCTGCCCGTCGTCCGGGCCGATCTGCGGGGTTCGCCGGCCGTGGTGCCGTGGGTGGTCAGCGGCTACCTGCTCGCCGCGGGGGCGCTGATGCCGGCGGCCGGGCGGCTGGCCGACCTCTACGGGCGGCGGCGGATGCTGACGCTCGGAGCAGTGCTCTTCGGTGTGAGCGCTGCTCTGTGCGCGCTGGCGCCGACGCTGCCGTTCCTGGTGGCGGCGCGGGTGGCGCAGGGCGTCGGCGGCGCGTTGATCATGCCGTCGGGGTTGGCACTGCTCACCAACGCCTCCCCGCCGGGGCAGGGGCGGCGGGCGACCGGGCGGGCCTTGGGCCTGGCCGGCGCGGCCACCGTCTGCGGTCCGCTCCTCGGGGGCGTGCTGGCCCAATCGGCTTCCTGGCGGGCCGTGTTCTGGCTGACGGTGCCGTTCGCCGCGGCCACGGCGTGGTGGGCCCGCAGGGCGGACGAGTCCCGGGACGCGTCGGCCGCGCAGTCGCCCTTGGACGTGGCGGGCGCGTGGACGGCGACCGGCGTCCTGCTGTGCCTGGCGCGGTGGCTGGAGCACGTCGGCGGCTGGGGTTGGGCGGTGGGCGCGGCGCTGCTGGGCGCGCTGTTCGTCCGGGCCGAACGGCGCGCCCCCGCACCGCTGGTGGACCTCGCGTTGTTCCGGAACCTGCCCTACGTGACGCTGACCGCGGCCGGGGCCGTCGCCAACGCGGCGACGGTGGCACTGCTCTACGTCCTGCCGTCGACGCTCCAACAGGGGCACGGGTGGGATGCGTTGGGTGCGGGGGTCGCGTTCTCGGCGCCGGCCGCGGCGCTGGCCGTCGGGGGGCCGGTGGCCGGGCGGGTGCGTCCCGGGGCGGCCGTGCCGGTGATGGCCTCGTGCCTGGCCGGCGCCGGGGGCGCGCTGTGGGTGGCCGGGGCCGCGACGGCCCCGTCGGTCCTGGTGGTGGCCTCGACGGGCGCCGCGGTGGCGTTGGGGGTGGCGGGCGGGCTGGCCCTCACCGGGACCCAGGCGGTGGTCCGTCGGGAACGCGCCGGGGAGGCTTCGGGCGTCACGAAGTCCGTCCTGACGGTGACGGCGGGGCTGGGGTTGGCCCTCACGGGGGCGGGGGCCGGGGGTGCTGTGGGTGGCGCGGGTGCTGGTGGCCTGGTGGGGCCCGACGGCGCCGGTGACCTCGTGGGGCGGACGGCCGGTGGCGGGGTGCTGCCCTCTCTGGCGCTCCCGGCGGTGGGGTGCCTGCTGGGGGCCGTGCTGGCGGCGGCGGTGGCGGTCGTGACGGTGGTGCCGGGGCGCCGCGCCGCGGGCCGCGGCCGGGGCAGGCGGCGGGGGCGGGGATGAGGCGTGGGCGTGGGGGAGGGCCGGGGCCCTCCCCCACGGGTCAGGCGGGGACGGGCACCGGGCAGCCGCCGGAGACGTCGCTGACGTCGTCGAAGCCGCGCGCCTCCAGGAGGGCCGCGGCGATCACCGAGCGGTTGCCGCTGCGGCAGTAGAGGACGACCGGGCGGGCCGGGTCCAGCTCGCCGATCCGGTCCAGCAGGGCGGCCAACGGGATGTTGCGGGCGCCGGGCAGGGCGCCCGCCGCGTATTCGGCCGGGTTGCGGACGTCGATCAACTGGACGCCGTCCGCCGGGTCCAGGGGCAGCCGTTCGAGCAGGTCGGCCAGGCGCAGGCGGGTGCTGCGGCGGGTGCGTTCCGGGGCGTCCGCCAGGACGCCGGCCAGGTCCGGGAGGTGGCCGAGGACCCGGTCGTAGCCGATGCGGGCGAGCCGCAGGCGGGCCTCGTGCTCCGTCCCGGGGGCGGCCAGGAGCACGATCGGGGTGCCGGGGGCCACCACGCTGCCGGCGTACTCCGCGAACCGGGTGTCCAGGCCGACGTGCAGCGAACCGGCCAGGTGGGCGCGGGCGTAGTCGGCGGCCGGCCGGCAGTCGAGGAGGGCGGCGCCCTGCTGGTCGCGGGCGGTGAGCGCCTCGGCCAGGGTGAGCGGGGCCGGTGGTGCGGGGTCCCGTAGGGGGTGGCCGTCGCGGTTGAGGGCCGCGTCGTGGGCGAAGTAGCCGGGGGCGGTGGGTTGTTCGGCGGTGACGAGCCGGACGAAGGCGTCCTCGGTCATGGGCTGGAGTGCGTAGTTGAGGCGGCGTTGGTCGCCGATGGTGGAACTGGTCTCGGTGGAGATGCTGCGGCCGCAGGCCGAGCCGGCGCCGTGGGCGGGGAAGATCCGGGTCGTGTCGGGGAGGGTGAGCAGTTTGGTGTGCAGGGAGCGGTAGAGGCGTGCGGCCATGTCCTTAGGGGTGTGGCCGGCGGCGGAGAGCAGGTCGGGGCGGCCGACGTCGCCGACGAACAGGGTGTCGCCGGTCAGGACGCCGAACGGCGCCTCGTCGTCGGGGTTCTCGCGGACGACCAGGCAGAGGGATTCCAGGGTGTGCCCGGGGGTGGCGAGGACGGTGAGGGTGACGCCGGATTCCGTTCCCTGCGCCGTCCCGGATTCCGTTCCCGTCGCCGTGCCGGGCTCGGTCCCCGGGGCCGCGTCGGACGGCTCGCGGGGTGCGGCGCCCAGGCAGATGCGTTCGCCGTCCCGTAACCGCCGGATGGGGAAGCCGGTTTCGGCGGCGGCGCCGAAGGCGATCTCGGCGCCGGTCGCCCGGGCCACCTCCAGGTGTCCGGAGAGGAAGTCGGCGTGGATGTGCGTCTCGATGACGAGTTCGATGCGCAGGCCGGCCGCTTCGGCGTCGGCCAGGTACGCGTCGATGTCCCGGCGCGGGTCGACGAGGACGGCGCGTCCGGTGGTCTGATCGCCGATCAGGTACGACGCCTGGGACAGGCAGTCGAGGTAGTACTGCGCGAAGTGCACGGTCGGGCCTCCAGGGGTGCGCGGCGCCCGTGCGCGGTTCGGCTCGCTCGGGCTGGGAGCGTGGACGGCTGAATGCACCGTGCACCTCGCTCTGTTGTGCGGATGCACGGATGTACGTACATTAAGTATCCGGTTGGCGGGGGGACAAGCCGGACCCCTCCCCGCGGACCGGACCACGGACGAGAGGACCGACATGACGCCGCCCCAGCCCGAACCGACGGGCGCGTACGGCCGGATGCCCCGGCACGGCGCCGACGGCAACGGCGACGCGCACGGGCCGCGCCCGTTGGACCGCGGTTCCCCGCTGCCCCTGTGGGCGCAGCTGCGGGACGACCTGCGCCGCCGGGCGGAAGCCGGTGCGTTCACCGAGGAGTTCCCGGCCGAGCACCGGCTGACGGGCGAGTACGAGGTCAGCCGCCACACCGTCCGGGAGGCGCTGCGCAAACTGCGCGCCGACGGCCTGGTGATCGCCGAACGCGGCCGCGCCAGCCGCCTCGACGCCCGCCGCATCCAGCAGCCGCTCGGCTCCCTCTACAGCCTCTTCCGCGACCTGGAGGCCCAGGGCGTGGACCAGCACAGCGAGGTGCTGCGGCTGGAGCGGACCGCGGACGCGACGGTCGCCGGGCACCTGGGGCTGATCCCGGACGCGCCGCTGGTCGTCCTGGAGCGGTTGCGCCTGGCGGACGGCGAACCGCTGGCCCACGACACCGCGTACCTCCCGGCCGACCTGGCCGAGCCGCTGCTGGGCGCCGACTTCGGTCACACCTCGCTCTACGGCGAACTGTCCCGGCGCTGCGGGGTGAAGGTCACCGGCGGGCGCGAACGGATCGCTCCGTTCCTGCCGGACGTGCGGCAGGCGTGGCTGCTCGGACTGGCCGACCGGGAGGCGGCGTTCGCCATCGAACGCCTCGGCCGGGCCGGTGAACGGGTGGTGGAGTGGCGCGAGACGGTGGTCCGCGGTGACCGCTTCGCGTTCGTCGCCGAGTGGTCCGATGCCAGTCGGGCGGTCGACCTCGCCCCGCGCGCCGCGGCGCCGTCCGTCTGACGGGCCGCCGTGTCCGTCCTCATAGCCGCGACGGCGCTGCCCTGCGGGCTGTTGATCGGCCTGTTGCTGGGCGCGCTCGGCGGTGGCGGTTCGGTGCTGGCGGTGCCGGCCCTGGTCTATCTCATGGGCCAGTCCCCGCACGCGGCGACGGCGGGCGCCCTGGTGGTGGTCGCGGTCGGTGCGGTCAGCGGACTGCTCTGCCACGCCCGGGCCGGCCGGGTCCGCTGGGCCGCCGGCGCGACGTTCGGCGCCCTGGGGACGGCCGGCAGCTACGCCGGTTCCCGTTGGAGCGCGGCCCTGGACCCCGGCGTCCTGATGGCCGCGTTCTCGGTGCTGATGCTGGTGGTGGCGGCGGGCATGGTGCTGCGCGGGGGGCGGCGGAGCGCACCGGCCGCCACGGGGGACGGGGCACCGGAACCGGCACCCCCCGAGGAGCGGTCGACGCCCCGGGGATGGCCGACGCGCTTACGGGAGGGGCGGCGCTCGCGGGAGTTGACGCGCCCCCCGGAGTGCGGGCGCCAGCCCGAGGGCCCGGCCGTCCCCCGCCCCCGTCCGCTCCGCACCGCCCTGACCGCCTCGGCCGTGGGGCTGCTCACCGGCTTCTTCGGGGTGGGCGGCGGCTTCGTCGTGGTGCCCGCCCTCACCCTCGTCCTCGGCCTGGAGATGCCGGTCGCCGTCGGCACCTCGCTGCTGGTGATCCTGGTCAACTCCGGCGTGGCGCTGGCGACCCGGGCCGGTACCGGGTCCTTGGACTGGCCGCTGCTGGCCACCCTCGCGGCCTGTGCCGCGGCCGGCAGTCACCTCGGCAACCGGCTCGCCGGCCACCTGCGCCCGCAGACCCTCACCACGTCCTTCGCCGCCCTCGTCGCCGTCCTCGCGCTGGCGATGGCGGCCAGCACCCTGCCCGGCCTGTGAGACCGCCGCCCGGACGCCACGACGTCCCGCCTCGCGCCCGCGACCGGCCCCGGGCCCGCACTCCGGGGCCCGCCCGGGTACCCGGCCGTGCCCCGCGCCCCGGCCCTTCCGGAACCCCAACCCCCCACAACCACCCACGAGTCAGGAGACCCGCATGACCCGGCCCGCCGCCGACGCGGACCCCGCGCCCGCCGCCACCCCCGTCCACCACCAGGTCCTGATCGTCGGCGGCGGTACCGCGGGCATCACCGTCGCCGCCCGGTTACGCCGCGCCGGCGTCCGGGACGTCGCCCTGCTGGACCCCGCCGAGACGCACTGGTACCAGCCGCTGTGGACGCTGGTCGGCGGCGGCCAGGCGCCGCTGCGCGCCGCGCTGCGCCCCGAGGCCGAGGTCATTCCGCCCGGCGTGCGCTGGCTGCGGGAGCGCGCCACCGCCGTCGATCCGGTGGCCCGGACGGTCACCACCGCCACCGGCCGGGTGTTCTCCTACGGGCGGCTGGTCCTGGCGCCCGGTCTCCACCTCGACTGGGACGGCGTGCCGGGGCTGGCCAGGGCCGTCGGCCACCACGGGGTGAGCAGCAACTACCGGGCCGACCTCGCCCCGTACACCTGGGAGTTGATCCGCCGGATGCGGCGCGGCACGGCCGTGTTCACCATGCCGTCGGGGCCGGTCAAGTGCGGTGGCGCACCGCAGAAGATCGCGTACCTGGCCGCGGACCACTGGCGCAAGCGCGGCGTCCTGGGCGACATCCGCATCGTCCTCGCCCTCCCGGAGCCCAGCCTCTTCAAGGTGCCGGTCTTCGCCCGGGCCCTGGAGGGGGCCGTCCACCGCTACGGCATCGAGGTGCGGCTCCAGACCGAACTGACCGAGCTGGACGGCCCGGGGCGGGCCGCCGTCCTCACCGACCACGCCTCCGGCCGCGCCGAGACCGTCCACTACGACCTGCTGCACGCGGTCCCGCCGCAGCGCGCCCCGCAGTGGCTCGCCGACGGCCCGTTGGCGGATCCGGGCTCCCCGCACGGCTACGTCAAGACGGACCCGCACACCCTGCGGAGCCCGGACTTCCCCGAGGTGTTCGCCCTGGGGGACGTGGCCCACCTCCCCACGTCCAAAACGGGCGCCGCGATCCGCAAGCAGGCCCCGGTCCTCGTCGCCAACCTCCTCGCCGGGCTCCGCGGCCGGCCGGCCACCGCCCGCTACGACGGCTACACCTCCTGCCCCCTGGTCACCGCCCGGCACAAGATGCTGCTGGCCGAGTTCGACTACGACCTGCGCCCCGCACCGTCGATCCCCTTCCTCGACACCACCCGGGAGCGCACCGACATGTGGTTCCTCAAGCGCTACGGCCTGCCGCAGCTCTACTTCCAGGGGATGTTGAAGGGGCGGGCTTAGCGGGCGGAGCGGCCCGCCAAGCCCGGCGCGGGCGCGGGCGTGGGTCGCGCCCCCGCCGGGCAGGGATCCCGCAAGGGGCCCCCACACCCCCTAAGGGCACCCCGTACGGGCCCGCCCCGCCCCCGCCCCCGTTCCCGCCCGGTTCAGGCCGCCGCTGCCTCCTCCACCACGTCCGCCACCACGCAGCCGACGTTGTCCGGGGCGCCGGCCTCGTGGGCGAGCCGGACCAGGTCGGCGACGGCCTCGTGGGGTGTGGCCGCGCCGGCGAGGGCCGCCCGGATCGCCTCGGGCGGCACGACGCCGGTCAGGCCGTCGGTGCACAGCAGGTACCGCTCACCGGGCCGGGCGTCGAGCAGTTGGAGGTCCGGGGCGAAGTCGGTGCCCCCGTCCAAGGACCGCGACAGCAGTGCGCGCTGCGGGTGCGACCGCGCCTCCTCGGGGGTGAGCCGGCCCTCGTCGACGAGGGACTGCACCAGGGTGTGGTCGTGGGTGAGGCGGATCAGGCCCGAGTCGCGCAGCACGTAGGCGCGCGAGTCACCGACGTGCAGCAGCGCCAGGCGCGCGCCGGACCGCAGCACGGCGGTGAGGGTGCTGCCGGTCGACTCGTCGGCGGACGGCGCGGCCCGGTGGGCGCGCCGGGCCGCCTCCTCCAGAGCGGCCAACACGTCGTCCGCGCCCGCCCACTGGTCCTCCTCGTCCTCCAGTGCCTTCAGCGCCTCGACGGCGGCGGTGGCGGCCGGTCCCCCGCCGGGGCCGTAGCCGTCGGCCACCGCCAACAGGCGCGGGCCGGCGTGGGCCGCGTCCTGGTTGGCGGGCCGGACCAGTCCGCGGTCCGTGCGAGCGGCGCACTGCAGCGTCAACGGGGCGGTGGGGTCGTGGGGTTCGGTCATCGTGGCGTCCTTCCGTTCCAGCTGGTCCACGAGGAAGGCGGCCAGGTCCCGGCGGGCGGCGACCTCGGTCTCGACCTGCGCCCAGTACGCCGCGACCGCCCGGGCCGCGGCGGCCGGCGCCAGCCCGCACACCTCGCGGATGCGGGCCAGCGGCATGCCGAGCCGCCGCAGCCAGGCGACCAACCGGGCGCGCTCCAACTGGGCCGGCGCGTAGTACCGGTAGCCGCTGTGCGGGTCGACGCGGACGGGGGTCAGCAGGCCGAGCTCGTCGTACAGGCGCAGCGCCTTCGGCGAGAGCCGGGACGCCCGTGCGAACGCCCCGATCGTCAGCATGTCCCCGTCCACCCGGTGCTCCTCCGCGCTCCGTCGCGCCCGCCCGGTCCGGGTCCGGCAGGTGTCCCGTGCCGGGCGGACCGGACCGTCGGCGGCGCTCCACGCGCCGCCGACGAACGGCGTTTGTCCTCCTCGTACCGGGCACCTCGCCCGGCCCCACCGATGCTGGGCCTTCCCCCAAGGACAAGGTCAACGAGCCGTTCGCCCCGGTATCCGGCGGTCCGGCGGTCCTGCGGGGCAGCGGCCGCGCCCCGGCTACGCGCGGCCCAGCTGCCCCAACGCCGCCACCGTCAGCGCCTGGACGCCCGTGGACAGGGTCGGCCGGGTGACCGGCACGAAGCGGGGCGAGTGGTTGGAGGGGATGTCCTGGGCCAGCCGCCCGGCGGCCAGCGCGGTGCGGAACACGTCCGGGTCCCAGCCGCCCAGCCACCAGTAGTACAGCGGCGCCTCGGCGGCCGTCGCCAACAGGCCGGCGTCCTCACTCCCGGTCGCCGGGTCGAAGGCGAACACCCGCTGGTCGCCGAAGTGCCGCGTGAAGTCCGCGTTGACGGCCGCCAGCACCGCGTCGTCGTTGACCGTCACCGGGAACGAGTCGAGCATCGTCGTCTCCGGCTCCTCGGACGCGCCGGACGCGGCCGCCTCGGCCCGCGCGATCCGCTCGACGGCCGCCAGCACCGCGGTCCGCACGTTCGCGTCGAAGCTGCGGACGCTGAGCCGCACGACGGCCCGGTCCGGGATCACGTTGGCGGTGTCGCCGGCGTGGAACGAGCCGACCGTGACCACCGCCTGCTCCTTCGCCGCGATCTCCCGCGCCACCACCGACTGCACCCGCTGCACGAACGCCGCCGCCATCAGGATCGGATCCACCGTCGTCTCCGGCCGCGACCCGTGGCCGCCCGTCCCGTGGAACGTGATCTCCAGCGAGTCCGCCGCGGCCATGCAGGCGCCCGGGCAGTACGCGATCAGCCCCGCGCCGAACGGGGCGACGTGCTGCGCCAGCACCACGTCGGGCACGGGCACCAGCTGCTTGCTGTAGAGGCCGTCGTCGAGCATGGCGCGGGCGCCGCTGCCGGCCTCCTCGGCCGGCTGGAACAGCACCACGAGCGTCCCCGACCAGCGGTCGCGGCCGGCGGCCAGCAGGTCGGCGGCGCCCAGCAGGCACGTCACGTGGACGTCGTGGCCGCAGGCGTGCATCCGCCCCGGGACGGTCGAGGCGTACGGCACGTCGGAGTTCTCCGAGACCGGCAGCGCGTCCATGTCGGCGCGCAGCAGGACCACCGGCCCCGGGCCGTTGCGCAGCACGCCGGTCACGCCGGTCACGCCGATGCCGGTCGTGACGTCGTAGCCGTACGCGGTCAGCCGGCGGGCCGCCTCGGCGGCGGTGCGGGTCTCCTCGTAGGCGAGTTCGGGGTGGCGGTGCAGGTCTTCGTAGAGGGCCACGAGGTCCGCGAGGCGGGCGTCGAGCGGTTCCAGGACGGATGCGGGGGAGGAAGGGTCACGGTCGCTCATACGCGCATTCGACCACGCACGGCCGCCGCCGTCTGCCCCCTGGCGCGCCCGTGCGCGCCGCCCGCCGCCCCGTGCGCCCTGGCCGGTACCCAGCGGTTCACCACCCCTCCCCCCGTGACACCACCGCCACCGCCTGCAACCGTGGATCACCATGCCTGCGACGTGGCGCAGCGCAGGCCCAAGCCGACGACCGGAGGCTGACGTTGGCCACTTCACCCACCCGACCGGCGGACGAGCCCGGCGACCTCGCGACCCACCTGATGGACCAGGCCCTGGGCCACCTCTTCTCCGCCGCGCTGCGCACCGCCGCCCACTACCGCATCGCCGACCGGCTCGCCCTGGGCCCGCGCACCCCCGAACAACTCGCCGCCGCCACCGACACCCACGCCCCCCACCTGCGCCGCGTGCTGCGCTACCTCGCCGCCCGCGGCGTCTTCCGCGAGGACGCCGCGGGCGCGTACCAGCTCACCCCGGCCGCCCGGCAGCTGCGCACCGACGTGCCCGACTCGCTGCACCCGGCGGTCATGATGCTCACCGACGACCTGTTCCTGCGGACCTCCGCCGGCCTGCCCGAGGCGGTGGCGCACGGCGGCGCGGCCTTCGAGCGGCTCTTCGGCACGCCGTTGTTCACCCACCTGGCATCGGACGCGGCCAAGCGGGAGCTCTTCGACGACGGCATGGCCTCCCTGGCCGCGCCGGCGGACGACGCGGTGGCCGCGGCCTACCCCTTTCCCGAGACCGGCACCGTCGTCGACGTCGGCGGCGGCCGGGGCGGCCTGCTGCGCGCGGTGCTCCGCCGCCGTCCGCAGGCCACCGGTGTCCTCTTCGACCTGGCGCCGCCGCTGGCCCACCACCTCCTGGACACCGACGACCTGAAGGGCCGCTGGCGCACCCAGGAGGGCGACTTCTTCGCGGCGGTCCCCGAGGGCGGCGACGTCTACGTCCTCAAACACGTCCTGCACGACTGGCCGGACGAGCCCTGCCGCCGCATCCTGCGCACCTGCCGCGCGGCGATGGCGCCCGGCCGCCGCCTGCTGGTCGTCGACTCCGTCCTGCCGCCGGGGAACGCCCCGCACTTCGGCAAGACGATGGACATCGCCATGCTGGCCGTCCTCGACGGGCAGGAACGCAACGCGGACGAGTTCGCCGCGCTGCTGGCGGCGAGCGGCTTCCGGCTGACCCGGGTGCTGCCGACGGCCGGCTTCCCCTCCATCGTGGAGGCGGTCGCCGACTAGGACGGCGGTGCACGCCGCGCGGGGCCGCGACACGCCGCGGTCCCGTTGCCCCCGCCGCCCCCGCCCCCGCGCTGTACTGAGTGCCACCCCATCAGCGGTCGACGAGAGGGGCTGGTGCACCGTGCCGGTTCTGATGCGTGCGCGCGGTCGTGCGGAGGCGCACCGCGCCTCCACCCCCCTGGAGCTGTTCTTCGACCTCTGCTTCGTGGTGGCGGTCGCCCAGGCCGGCCGCCAACTGGTGCACGCCCTCGCCGAGGGCCACCCGGGGCACGGCGTCGTCGGCTATCTGATGGTGTTCTTCGCCATCTGGCTGGCGTGGCTCAACTTCAGCTGGTTCGCCTCGGCGTACGACACGGACGACGCGCTGTACCGCGTGGTGACGCTCGTTCAGATCGTCGGGGTGCTCGTGCTGGCCGCCGGCGTGCCGCGGGCCTTCACCGCCGGGGACTTCCGGATCGTCTGGTTCGGCTATCTGGTGATGCGGTTGGCGCTGGTCAGCCAGTGGCTGCGGGCCGCCCACGACACCCGGGGCGCGGAACGGCGGACCGCCCTGCGCTACGCCTCGGGGGTGACTCTCTGCCAGGTCGGCTGGCTGGCGCTGCTGTTCCTGCCGCCGGCCGACGCCCCGTGGGTGTTCATCGTGATGGGCCTGCTGGAGCTGTCGGTCCCGGCGCTCGCCGAACGCGACCGGCCGACCGGCTGGCACCCGCACCACATCGCCGAACGCTACGGCCTGTTCACCCTCATCGTGCTGGGCGAGACGGTCTCCGCGGCGACCGTCGCGGTCCAGTCCGCGCTCGACGAGCACCACGACCTGGCCACCCTGCTGCCGATCGCGGCCGGCGGCCTGCTGCTGGTCTTCGCCGCGTACTGGATCTATTTCGCCGTCCCCATCCACCTGCACCTGCGGTCCAACCGGCAGGCGTTCCTGTGGGGCTACGGCCACTACCTGGTCTTCGGATCGGCCGCGGCGATCGGCGCGGGCATCGAGATCGCGGTGGAGGAGTCGGCCGGCCGGGCCCACCTGTCGGCGCACGCCGCGGCGGCCTGCGGCACGGTGCCGGCGGCGCTCTACCTGTTCACGGTGTGGCTGATCCACTCCCGCCACCAGAAGCACGGGCCGGCCCAGCAACTGGTGTTGCCGGTCTCCGCCGTCCTGGTGCTGGCGTGCACCTTCGCGGGGTCGGCGGCGGTTCCGGCGGCGGGGCTGGTGGCGGCGGTGACGGTGGCGGTGGGGGTCACCCTGACGGCCCGCCAGGGCACCGCACTGGCGGAGGAGTAGCGGCGCTCCGGTCGCCCCGCGGCGCTCACGGGTGTGAGCGGCGCGCGGCCCGCGCGCCGTCCCCCGTTAGCGTGCCGAACGGCCGTGCGCGCGCCCGCGCCGCCACGTGCCCCGCCCCCGCACCCCCTCCCCCGCGCACGCATCCCCCGAACTCCCGCATAGCGCGTCAACTCGCCGTACACAGGGCGGACTTGGGCCGCATTCCGGCCAACTTGGGGCGGTCCCCGGTGCCCCCGGGGCACCCTCCGGAGCGCCTCCCCCACCCCCGCCCATCCGACCAATCGGCGCATTCCCCTACCAAAGGCTCACCCGGCGTGCGGCGTCGCCCCAATGCCCTCTACCGTTCACCAGGGCCCGCGGAAGCGGCTTCGCCGGAACGCGGTAGGGTGCAGATTGCCCTTTTTATGCCCGGGGGTCCTGCCGGTTCGCGGCTTCCCACGGGCCGTCCACCCGCCCGTACCTGAGGAGACGCCAGACATGGCAGCCCGCCACGCTCAGTCCCGTGCGCGCAGGAGACTGTCCCGGCGCAGCAAGGCCGTCGGCGGCCTCGCGCTCTCCACCCTGGTCGGCACCGCCCTGTGGGCCTGGCCGGCCTCGGGCGACGACCACAGCGGCCGACCGGACTCCAAGAGCGGTTCGGCGCACGCGGCGTCCAGCCCGAACACCCCGGCGCCCGCACAGGCCGCACCCCAGACCGCCCACGGCCTGCGCGCCATCCCGGACCTCAGCGACGCCGCCCGAAAGCGCATACCGGCCAACGCCCGCCAGGTCCTCGTCGTCACCGGCAAGGCCACCGACTCGTACGAGTCCCGGGTCGTCCTGTACACCCGCGCCGACGGCTCGGACTTCTGGGAGGCCGGCCCCAGCTGGGCCGCGCACAACGCCGCCCACGGCTGGACCGGCGACCACCACTACGGCGACCTGCGCTCCCCCGAGGGCGTCTACGCCCTCACCGACGCCGGCGGGCGACTGCCCGCGCCCGAGGGCACCAAGCTGCCCTACGACCACAACCGCAGCTTCGTCGCCCACGGCACCGGCGTCGAGGGCGAGCCGCTGGCCGGCGCCTTCGACTACGTCATCGCCATCAACTACAACCGCGTCCCGGGCACCTCCCCGCTGGACGGGCAGCGCCCGCTCGGCGACGAAAAGGGCGGCGGCGTCTGGCTGCACGTCGACCACGACGGCCCCACCCAGGGCTGCGTCAGCCTCAAGCCGGACGTGATGCGCGCACTGCTGCGCACCCTCGACCCGGCGCTCCACCCGGTCGTCGTGATGGGGCCGGCCGGCCACTGAGCGGGCTGCGCGCGTGGTACGCATGCCCCCATGACTGACGCGCGGCAGCATCAGCGGCACCAGGGGGGCGAGGCCACCCCTCACCCCCCGGGCCCGCACGACGCCCTGACCGACGTGCCCGGCCTGCGGGTCGGCCACGCCCAGCGCACCGGCGACGGCTGGCTCACCGGCACCACCGTCGTCCTCGCCCCCGAAGGCGGCGCCGTCACGGCGGTCGACGTCCGCGGCGGCGGCCCGGGCACCCGGGAGACCGACGCCCTCGACCCCCGCAACCTCGTCCAGCGCATCGAGGCCGTCGTCCTGACCGGCGGCTCCGCGTTCGGCCTCGACGCCGCGACCGGCGTCGCCGGCTGGCTGGAGGAACAGGGCCGCGGCTTCCGGGTCGGCCCCGATCCCGCCCAGGTCGTCCCCGTCGTCCCCGCCGCCGCCCTCTTCGACCTGGGCCGCGGCGGCGACTGGCGGGCCCGCCCGGACGCCGCCCTGGGCCGCGCGGCCGTCGAGGCCGCCGCCCGCACGACCCCCGGCGCGCCCGTCCCCCAGGGCAACGTCGGCGCCGGCACCGGAGCGGTCAGCGGCGGCATCAAGGGCGGCATCGGCACCGCCAGCGCCGTGCTGCCGTCCGGGATAACCGTCGCCGCGCTCGCCGCCGTCAACGCCGCGGGCTCCTTCGCCGACCCGCACACCGGCGCCCTCTACGGCACCCCCACCCGGCTCCCCGACCCCGCGGTCCACGCGGCCGCCCGACGCCGCCTCGTCCGGGCCCGGGAGATCTCCGCGGCCCGGTCCGCCGCGTCGGTCCACCCGCCCCTCAACACCGTTCTCGCGGTGGTGGCCACGGACGCCGACCTCACCCGCGCACAGGCCCACAAGCTCGCCGGCACCGCCCACGACGGCCTGGCCCGCGCCCTGCGCCCCGTGCACCTCCTCAACGACGGCGACACGGTCTTCGCCGTCGCCACCGGCGCCCGCCCGCTGGCCACCGCGGAGGCCCTGGCCGACCCCGCCTTCGGCGTCCACCTCCGGGCCGGCGCCCTCAACGACGTCCTCGCCACCGGCGCCGACGTGCTGACCCGGGCCATCGTCAAGGCCGCCCACGCCGCCACCTCGGTGGACGGCCCCGGCGGCCTCTTCCCGTCGTACACGGACCTCTACGGTCCGCCGGCCGACGACGACCCGGACCGCTGCGGCACCACGGGGCAGGACCGGTCCTAGGGCGTGTCCGACGGGTCAGGGTCGGAGAGGCCGGGGTGTCTGGTGCGGTGCATCGCAAGGCGCCGGAGCGGCTTGATAGCGGAGCTATTGGGGCGTTTCGGCAACGCCGCGAGGTGCCGTGCCAGGCGCCCCGGCCCCGGCCATGACCCGTCGGACACGCCCTAGGCCCCCACCGCGCCCAGCAGCGTGCCCGCCACGTACGTGACCGCCATGGCCAGCGCGCCGCCGGCCACGTTCCGCAGCACCGCCGGGCCCACCGGCGCCGCCCCCAGGCGGGCGCTGGTCCACCCGCACAGGGCCAGCGCCGCCAGCACCGCGGCCACCGTGATCCACAGGCGCTGGCCCGTCGGCGGCAGCACGATCGCGAGCAGCGGCAGCAGCGCGCCCGCGGTGAAGGCGAGGAAGCTGGCGCCCGCCGCGTGCCAGGGGTTGGTGAGGTCGTCCGGGTCGATGCCCAGCTCCACCTCGGCGTGGGCGCGCAGCGCGTCGTGGTGCGTCAGCTGCTCGGCGACCTCCCGGGCGAGTTCGGGGCCGAGGCCCTTGCCCTCCAGCAGTTCGGTCAGTTCGCGCAGTTCGGCCTGCGGCTCGGTGGCCAGCTCGCGCTTCTCCAGGGCCAGCGCGGCCTTCTCGGAGTCGCGTTGGGTGGAGACCGACACGTACTCGCCGGCCGCCATGGACATCGATCCGGCGAGCAGCCCGGCGAGTCCGGCGGTGAGCAGGGTGGCCCGCGAGTCGGTGGCGCCGGCGACGCCGACGACGAGGCCGGCGGTGGAGACCACTCCGTCGTTGGCCCCGAGGACCGCCGCCCGCAGCCAGTTGAGGCGGCTGCCGAGCCCGCCGCCGTGCGCCTCGTCGTGGTCCGGTGTCTGAAGGGTCACCGGTCGAGCGTCTCATCCGGGGCCGGCCGACGGGGCCTTGCCTCGCCCGGTGCCCGTCGGTGCCGGCCCGGTACCACCCGGTAGCCGCCCCGGGCCACCCGGTGCCCGCGCGTCGGGCCCCGGTGGGGCCGGTGGTAGAAACGGCCGTATGTCCGCATCGCCGCCCCCCACCCCGCCCCCGTCACGGTCCGGCCGGCGCGCCGCCGCGCCGTCGCGTGCGGAGCCGCCGCCCCCGCCGCCGCCCACGTTGGTGCAGCCGGCGCCCCCCGACTCCGGGGGCGGCCGCCCGCCGGCCGGTCGCCGGGCGTCCGTCCGTCAGGAGCCGGTGCGACGCCGCCGGTTGTGGTGGCACCGGTTGATACTCGGGCTCTGGTACCGGCCGGTGGACGTGTTCGACGAGGCGCGGGACCGCAGCGCGTGGAGCGCCGCGGTACTGCTGTGCCTGATCAGCGGCGGGATCGGGATCGTGTCGGTGGACGCGTTCCGGGCGCAGTGGGCGGCCAACCACACGGCGGCATTGCAGTTGGCCGGGATGGCCGAGGCGGGCGTGCTGCTGGCCAGTCTGGGGCTGGGGGCGGTAACGCACGCGATAGCGCGGACGCTCGGGGGCAACGGGCGGTTCGCGCCGACGGCGAGCCTGTTCGTGGTGGTCTTCTGGGTGACGGACCTGCCGCGGTTGCTCATCGCCGCCTGGCTGCCGACGAGTTCCACGTTCGTGCAGGCCGCCACCTGGACGACCTGGGGGTTCGGCTATTTCCTCGCGGTGCTGCTGATACGCGGTCAGCACCACCTGCCGACCCGTAAGGCGGCGACTGCGGTGTCGGTCCAGATGCTCGCGGCGCTGGCGCTGCTGAGGCTGGGGCCGGCGCAGTGAGCCGGGCGCGCCTGTGCAGCGCGCGCCCGGTCGGCCGGCGCCGGGTCAACTGCGGCTGCTGAGCTGTCGCACGAGGTCGTCGAACGCCTGGCGTTCGGCGGGGGTCAGGTCCACGTTCTCGGAGGGCGGGCCGCCGGGGCCGGTCTGGCGCGGGACGGCGTCGAGCCGGGCCCGGGAGCGCGGCGGGCGCCCGTACGCGGTGGGGGCGCCGTAGGTGCCGCGCCGGGTGAGTCTGACCAGGCCGACTGCCCAGAGGACGACGACGACCAGCAGAACGCCTAGGCCGATCTGCTGGAGAATCGAAACGGAGGGGACCATGCTGTTCCTCCCGAACAAGTGGGCGCTGGGCAAGCCCCAGTAGACACCACGCGTCTGGGCTTCCAACAGGGAATCTTGGGTTGTAAATCGGTAAGTGACACATCTCCTATGACATTTCCCAGCATTCCAGACACCACACGCATAGTGCCCCTCCGTCCTGCGGCCCGCCGCCGGCGCTCGCCTCCCGCTCCGGCGCGCCACCGGCCGGAGCGGCGCACTGCCGCGCCGGCCGTTGGACACCGCGGCGGCTTCCCCGCGGCGCGCGGGTGCGCCAACGATGGCGGCACCCCGTCCGCGACGTGAGGAGTTCGCCCGTGCCCCGGCAACACCACCGGACCGCCCCCCGCGCCCTCGACGGCGTCCTCGTGGCCGACTTCAGCCGGGTCCTGGCCGGCCCGCTCGCCGCCGCCACGCTCGCCGACCTCGGCGCCGAGGTCGTCAAGGTCGAGCGGCCGGGGGGCGGGGACGACACCCGTTCCTGGGGGCCGCCGTTCGCCGACGACGGCACCGCGGCGTACTTCGACGCCGCGAACCGCTCCAAGCGGGGGCTGGCGCTGGACCTGGGCGATCCCGAGGACGCGGCCGCGGCCCGGGAATTGGCCCGGCGGGCGGACGTCCTGATCGAGAACTTCCGCCCCGGGTCGCTCGCCAAGTACGGCCTGGACCCCGCGGCCACGCTGGCGGCCAATCCGGGGCTGGTGCACTGCACCATCAGCGGTTTCGGTTCCGGGGCGGGGGCGGCGCTGCCCGGCTACGACTTCGTGGTCCAGGCGGTGGGCGGACTGATGAGCATCACCGGCGAGCCCGGCGGGCCGCCGCTGAAGGCGGGGGTGGCGCTGGTGGACGTGTTGACCGCCAAGGACGCCGCGACGGGGATCCTGGCGGCGCTGCGGCACCGCGACCGGACCGGCGCGGGGCAGACGGTGGAGGTGAACCTGCTCTCGTCGCTCCTGGCGTCCTTGGTGAACCAGGCGTCCGGCCATCTGGCCACCGGGCGGGATCCTGGACCGATGGGCAACCGGCATCCGAGCATCGCCCCGTACGAGACGTTGGCGTGCCGGGGCGGGCTGTTGGCCGTCGCGGTGGGCAACGACCGGCAGTTCCGGGCGCTGGCGGGGGCGCTGGGGGCGCCGGAGCTGGCGGACGACGTGCGGTTCCGCCGGAATCGGGATCGGGTGCGCAACCGCACGGACCTGGTCCAGGAACTGGAGGATCGCCTGGTCGCCGACACCCCGCGGGGTTGGGCGGAGCGGCTGGCGGCGGTGGCGGTGCCGTGCGGACCGGTCAACACCGTGTCGGAGGCACTGGAACTCGCGACGCGACTCGGGCTGGACCCGATCGCCCAGGTCGGCGCGGGGCGGATCCCCCAAGTGGCCAGCCCGCTGCGGCTGTCGGGCACGCCGGTGACCCAACCCGGTGCGCCACCCCGCCTGGACGAAGACGGCACGGCACTGCGAACCTGGTTATCAGGGCCGGAGGACCGACCCCTGCCGCCGAGATTGTGACCTTCGTCACAACAGGACCGTATCCGCAACCAAATCCACCCGTTGGTGCTGTTTACCAGCACGGAATCACAACACCCCTGTATGGAGCAGCTCGTGACATCGCTGGACAACCCCGCGCCCGCCCAGTCCCGCACCGACCACCAGCCGCTTCACCACGAGGCGCGGGATTCCGCCGCACCCCGCCGCACCCGCCGGATGCGCCGCACCCTGGCCCTCACCGCCCTGCTCGCCGCGGGCGCACTGTCGCTGACGGCCTGTGGGGGCGACGCCGAGGCCGGTCAGGGCGACGGCAAGAACGGCCAGGCCGGCGCGGACGCCGCGGCCGCCAAGGACGCCTCCGACGCCAAGATCCAGGTCACGTCGAAGGACGGCGCCACCGACGCCAGCATCAACGACACCGGGGTGAAGGTCACCGGCGGCAAGTTGACCGACGTGAAGCTCACCGCCGTCGACACCGGCAAGGACGTCGCCGGCGCCATATCGTCGGACGGCCTGTCCTGGAAGCCCGGGGTGCAGCTGGACCGCGGCGCCAAGTACAAGATCGTGGCGAACGCCAAGGACGCCAAGGGCCGCCCGGCGACCGAGAACGCGACCTTCACCACGGTCTCGTCGGCCAACAGCTTCATCGGCTCGTTCACGCCCGACAACGGCAAGACCGTCGGCGTCGGCATGCCGGTGTCGTTCAACTTCGACAAGTCGATCAGCAACCGCAAGGACGTCCAGTCCCACATCACGGTGACCTCCAGCAGCGGCCAGCAGGTCGTCGGCCACTGGTTCGGCGACCGGCGGCTGGACTTCCGGCCCGAGGACTACTGGAAGGCCGGCTCCAAGGTCACCATGAAGATCGACCTGGACGGTGTGAAGGGCGGCCAGGGCATCACGGGCGTGCAGTCCAAGACGGTGTCCTTCACCATCGGTCGCTCGCAGGTCTCCACGGTCGACATGAACACCCAGACCATGACCGTCAAGCAGGACGGCAAGGTCATCAAGTCCGTCCCGATCTCCGGCGGCAGCCCCGACCACCCGACCTACAACGGCCAGATGGTCATCTCGGAGAAGTTCGAGCAGACCCGCATGGACGGCTCCACGGTCGGCTTCGGCGGCGAGTACGACATCAAGGACGTGCCGCACGCCATGCGCCTGTCGTCCTCCGGCACCTTCATACACGGCAACTACTGGGGCAGCTCGTCGATCTTCGGCCGCACCGGCACCAGCCACGGCTGCGTCGGCCTGGAGGACAACAAGGGCGGCGGCGGCGACACCCCGGCCAAGTGGTTCTACAACAACTCGCTGATCGGCGACGTGGTGATCGTGAAGAACTCCCCGGACAAGACCGTCAAGCCCGACAACGGCCTCAACGGCTGGAACATGTCCTGGTCGGAGTGGACGGCGGGCAGCGCCTCCTGACGGCCGCCGGCCGCACCCGCTGAGCGCACGAGGCGGTGACCGCCCTTCGAGGAGGAGCGGTCACCGCCTCGTCGTGCGTGCGGCACGGTGCGCGGCGGCGGGTCACGCCGTCGGCGCCCCGGAGTGCAGCAGTTCCACGACCCCGCCGAGGCTCTCGTGGCCGTGCCCGTCCGCGACCCGGCGCTTCATCAGCTCCCACAGCGGGCCGAAGAGCTCCGTGCTGACGCCCTGCGCCCGGCTGACGTCGCCGATCGCGTCGTGCGCGACCTGCATGGCGAGGTGGGAGCCGGTGGCGCCGTACTCCCCGGCCGCCACCTGCGCCGCCATCGCCGGCAATTGGCTTTCGGCCATCGCCCGCAGCCACGGCACCAGCAGCTCCCGGGTGAACGCGTCGACGTTCCCGCCCGCCGACCGCACCAGGGCCGCGGCGTGCAGGAATCCGCCGAACATGCCGTACATCCCGCTCAGCAGCGCGAGGTCGTGCAGTGGCGCCGCACCGGGGTCCGGGCCCAGATAGACGCTCCTCGCCATGGCGTCCAGCACCCCGCGATGCGCCTCGAAGGCGGCCTCGGCGCCGCTGTAGAGCACGAACGCCTGGGGCAGCCCGATGATTTCCGGAACCGCCATGACGCCGCCGTCGAGGTACTCCGCTCCGAGCCCGGCGACCCGCTCCGCGAGCACCCTTGCCTCGGCCGGCGAACCGTTGGTCACGTTGACCACGACCCGGCCCGCAAGCGCCGCACCGGCGCCGTCGTCGGCCAGCAGCGGCGCGACGTCGGCGTAGTCCAGGATGCAGACGATCACGACCTCGCTCGCGGCGATCGCCGCGGCCGGCGATGCGGCGCGCCGGGCGCCCTCGGCCACCAGCGCATCGGCCTTGTGCGCCGTGCGGTTCCACACCGTCACCCGATGCCCGGCCGCCAGGAGCGCCGACGCCAGCGCCCTGCCCATGTCCCCCAGGCCGAGCACCGCGACGTTCTCCCGCGCCGTTCCCGCACGCGCACGTTCCCCGGCCGCCTGCACCCGGGCCTCATTCTCCGCTGACATCACGGAACTGCACCCCCGCCTCGTTCTTCGCTCTGATCACTTGCTGATCAGTTTTGGCGGGAGGGCAGTTCCGGACAAGTACCTACTTTTTAGTGGGTGGTTACCTCTCGGTGCGTGCTCACCTGGGGGTGCGTGGCGTCGGCGGCGGGCGCGTCCGTGCCCGGGGTTCCGGCCGCCGGCGCCCCAAGGCTCTTGAGGAGGACGACCAGGGCGGCGCTGACGACGGTGCCGGCGGCGACGGCGAGCAGGTAGAGCAGCGGCTGGCCGATCAGCGGGACCACGAAGACGCCGCCGTGCGGGGCGCGGAGGGTGCAGCCGAAGGCCATCGACAGGCCGCCGGTGACCGCCCCGCCGACCATCGCGGAGGGGATCACCCGCAGCGGGTCGGCGGCGGCGAACGGGATCGCGCCCTCGGTGATGAAGGACGCGCCGAGGACCCACGCGGCCTTGCCGTTCTCCCGTTCGGCCCGGGTGAACAGGCGCCCCCGCACGGTCGTGGCCAGCGCCATCGCCAGCGGCGGGACCATACCGGCCGCCATCACCGCGGCCATCACCTTCAGGCTGCCGGGGTTGGGGTTGGCCAGGCCGCCGACCGCGAAGGCGTAGGCGACCTTGTTCAGCGGCCCGCCGAGGTCGAAGCACATCATCAGGCCCAGGAGCACGCCGAGGATGACGGCGTTGGCTCCGGACAGGCCGGACAGCCAGCCGGTGAGGGCCTTCTGGAGCGCGGCGATCGGCTTGCCGACCACCAGGAACATCAGGAAGCCGACCGCCGCCGAGGAGAGCAGCGGGATGACCACCACCGGCATGATGCCGCGCAGCACCGGCGGCACGTCGACCCGTTGGATCGCCCGCACCACCGCGCCCGCCAGCAGGCCGGCGATCAGCCCGCCCAGGAAGCCGGCGTTGACGGTCAGCGCGACGGCGCCGCCGACGAAGCCGGGGACCAGGCCGGGCCGGTCCGCCATCCCGTAGGCGATGAAGCCGGCCAGGACCGGGACGAGGAAGCCGAAGGCGGTGCTGCCGACCTGGAAGAACAGCGCCGCCCAACTGGCCGACTCGGTCCACAGGAAGTGGTCGGCGACCGAGGGTGCCTTGTCGACGGTGTAGCCGCCGATCGCGAACGCCAGGGCGATCAACAGCCCGCCCGCGGCGACGAACGGGACCATGTAGCTCACGCCGGTCATCAGCCAGGTGCGGAGCCGGGTGGCGAAGCCGTCGGTGGTCTCGGCGCCCTGGTCCATGGGGGCGGTGGGGCGGGCGGGCGCGTCGGCGGCCGGGACGGGGCCCCGGGCGGCCTTCTCGCGGACCTCGGCGATGAGTTCCGCGGGACGGTTGATGCCGGCCTTCACCCCGACGTCGACGAGCGGCTTGCCGGCGAACCGCTCGCGGTCCCGCACCTCGACGTCGTGCGCGAGGATCACGCCGTCGGCCGCCGCGATCAGCTGCGGGTCGAGGCGCTGGAAACCGGCCGATCCCTGGGTCTCCACGGTGAGTTCGACCTCGGCCGCCCGAGCGGCCTTGGCCAGGGATTCGGCGGCCATGTAGGTGTGCGCGATGCCGGTGGGGCAGGAGGTGACCGCGACGATGCGGAACGGGGCGGACGCCGGGGCCTCCGGGGCGGCCTCGGGGGCCGTCGGCTCCGGGGCGGGGGCGTCGGCGGACCGCGGACCGTCCGCCTCCGGCCCCGGCTCCGACTCCGACCGCGACTCCGACCGCGACTCCGACCGCGATGCCGCCTGCGGCCCCGACTGCGGCTCCACTTCCGGCTCCTCTTCCGGTTGCTGCTCCGGCCGTTGCTCCGGTTGCTGCTCCGGCTGCTGATCCGGCTGTTCGCCCCGGATGAGCGCCGCCGCCCGCGCCGGCTCGGCCGCGGCCCGCAGCGCGCCCGTGAACGCCTCGTCCATCAACTGGCGGGCGAGCGACGACAGGATCGACAGGTGGTCCGCGTCGCCGCCCGTCGGAGCCGCGATCAGGAAGACCAGGTCGGCCGGGCCGTCCGCGGCGCCGAAGTCGATGCCGGCCGCGCTGCGCCCGAAGGCCAGCGTCGGTTCCGTGACGTGTGCGCTGCGGCAGTGCGGGATGCCGATGCCGCCGTCCAGGCCGGTCGGCATCTGGGCCTCGCGGGCGGCCACGTCCGCGAGGAACCCCTCCAGATCGGTGACCCGGCCGGCGGCGACCATCCGCTCCGCCAACGACCGGGCGGCGGCGTCCTTCGTTGCGGCGGACAGGTCGAGATCGACCAGGTCCGCGCTGATCAACTCACTCATCGCGGGCTCCCTTGCGCGCGGTACCGCCGGGCGGGCGGTGGGGACGGGGTGCGGGCGGATCGGGGACCGGCTCCGTCAGCGGCCGGCCGAGCGGCACTTCGGCGCTCAGCACGACCCGTTCAGGGGCCAGGTCCGCGGGGGTCGGCATCAGACTGCCGGGCAGTTGCACGGCAGCCGCGCCGTGCGCCACCGCCGCGGCCAGCGCCGGGGCGCCGGTGCCGCCCGCGGTGAGGAAACCGGCGAGCGAGGCGTCCCCCGCACCGACGTTGCTGCGGACGGCGGCGACCGGGGCGCTGCCGAAGCGGGCGCCGACCGCGTCGACCAGGAGCTGCCCGTCCGCCCCCAGCGAGGCCAGGACCGCCCGGGCGCCCCAGGAGCGCAGTTCCTCGGCGGCCTCGACCGCGTCGCCGACGGTGGTCAGCGGGCGGCCGACGGCCTGGGCGAGCTCCTCGGCGTTGGGTTTGACGACGTCGGGGCGTTCGCGCAGCGCCGCGGTCAGCGACGGGCCGGAGGTGTCCAGGGCGATCCGGGCGCCGGCGCGGTGCGCCCTGGCGACCAGTTCGGCGTACCACTCGGGGGCCAGGCCGCGCGGCAGGCTGCCGCAGCAGGCGATCCAGTCGGCGCCGGCGGAGCCCTCGCCGACCGCGGTCAACAGCGCCTCGGACTCGTCGGGGGTGAGTTCCGGACCGGCCGCGTTGATCTTCGTGAGGGTGCCGTCGGGTTCGGCGACGGCGATGTTGGAACGGGTCTGCCCGGCGACCGGGACGCCCGCCACGTCGATGCCCTCGGCCCGCAGCAACCCGGCCAGCGCCGCGCCGGCGGGACCGCCCAACGGCAGGACGGCGCGGGTGCGGTGGCCGGCGGCGGCGACCGCGCGGGAGACGTTGACGCCCTTGCCGCCGGGGTCGACGCGGTCGGCGGTGGCCCGCAGCACGGCGCCGCGCTCCAGCGCCGGGACCTCGTAGGTGCGGTCCAGGCTGGGGTTGGGGGTGACGGTGAGGACGATCATGGGTGTACCGGTCCGGCGGGGTGGGCGACGCGGGTCGCGGTCGGGGTGGTGGCGGTGTGGCGGGCGGGCCCGTGGGGCGGCGTCATGCGCGGACCACCTCCGTGCCGGCGCGTTCGATGGCGCGGGCGTCCTCGGGGCTCAACCCCGTGTCGGTGATCAGCAGGTCGACGTCCGCGAGGTCGCCGAAGCGGGCGAAGTGCTGCTGCCCGAACTTGGCGGAGTCGGCGAGCAGCACCACCCGGCGGGCCGCGGCGATCAACGCCCGCTTGACCGCGGCCTCGGCGAGGTCGGGCGTGGTCAGGCCGCCGTCGAGGGAGAAGCCGTTGGTCGCCAGGAAGAGCACGTCGGCGTTGATCTCCCGGTAGGCGCGCAGCGCCCAGTCGTCGACCGCGGCCCGCGTGCGGTGCCGGATCCGGCCGCCCACGAGGTGGAGGGTGAGGCCGGGGTGGTCCGCCAGCCGCGCGGCGACCGGCAGGCCGTGGGTGACCACGGTCAGTTCGGCCTCCAACGGGATCTCCGCGGCGAGCCGGGCCGCGGTGGTGCCGGCGTCGAGGATCACGCTGCCGGGGCCCTCGCCGCCGGGCAGTTCGGCCAGCGCGGCCCGGGCGATGCGCTGCTTCTCGTCGGCGGCGACCGCGTCCCGCTCGGCGAGGTCGGGCTCGAAGTCCAGGCGGCCGGCCGGGATGGCGCCGCCGTGCACCCGCCGGACCAGGCCGGCGCGGTCCAGCGCCTTCAGGTCGCGCCGGACGGTCTCGGCGGTGACCTGGAACTCCTCGGCGAGGGAGAGCACGTCGACCCGCCCGCCCTCTCGGGCGAGCCGCAGGATCTCTTGCTGGCGCTCGGGTGCGTACATCTGCGTCTGTGTCCGTTCCATGCCCGAACCTGTGGTTTCACCGAGATGCTACGCCCACAACTCCCCCAAGTAAACAGATACGGGCATCCCATCGGACCCAAACGGGCATGACCGCGCGCCATGCCCCCCACCCGGGCATCCCGCGGACGGACTCGGGCGCCCCGTGAGCCCACCCGGCCGCACCCGTGGACGCAAAGGAGCCCCGACGCCGTCACGGCACCGGGGCTCGCCCAAAAAACACCCGCACCCAGGACCGACGTCACCGCCGGCCCGGTATCACCGCGGGCCCGGCATGCGGGCCCGCCCCGGGGGACGCGGCTCAGGCCGCCGCGTCGAACCCGGTGTCCCGCGCCATCCGCTTCAGCTCCAGCAGCGCGTGCTTCTCGATCTGGCGGATCCGCTCACGGGTCAGCCCGTGCTGCTTGCCGACCTCCGTCAGCGTCCGCTCGCGGCCGTCCTCGATGCCGTACCGGGCCTTGATGATCGAGGCGGTGCGCTGGTCGAGGCGGTCGATCAGGTCCTCCAACTCCTCGCTGCGCAGCAGCGTGAGCACCGACTGCTCGGGCGAGGCCGCGGAGGTGTCCTCCAGCAGGTCGCCGAACTGGGTGTCGCCGTCGTCGTCGACCGACATGTTCAGGCTGACCGGGTCGCGGGCCCAGTCCAGGACGTCGGTGACCCGGGCCGCCGTGGAACCCAGCTCGCCCGCCACCTCCTCCGGCTCCGGGTCGCGGCCGTTCTCGCGGTTGAACTCCCGCTGCACGCGGCGGATCCGGCCCAGTTCCTCGACGAGGTGGACGGGCAGGCGGATCGTGCGCGACTGGTCGGCGATGGAGCGGGTGATGGCCTGACGGATCCACCACGTCGCATAGGTCGAGAACTTGAAGCCCTTGGCGTAGTCGAACTTCTCGACGGCGCGCACCAGACCGGCGTTGCCCTCCTGGATCAGGTCGAGCAGCGGCAGACCGGAGCGGGGGTAACGGCGGGCTACGGCGACGACCAGGCGCAGGTTGGACCGGATGAAGACGTCCTTCGCGCGCTCGCCCTCGGCGGCCAGCGCTTCCAGCTCCGCACGCTCGGCACCTGCGGCGTTGCCCTCGGTGATCTCGCCGTCCAGGATCTGCTGGGCGTAGACGCCCGCCTCGATGGTCTGGGACAGCTCCACCTCCTTGGCGGCGTCGAGCAGCGGCGTGCGCGCGATCTCGTCGAGGTACATGCCGACCAGGTCGCGGTCGGCGATGTCTCCGCCTGCTGCGCGAACGCTGTTGGCCTGGCCAGAGCCGGTGGTGCTGGCCTGACGACGGGCGACGGCACGGGTTGCCATGCGGATGCTCCCTTAGCGCTGAGTCGGTCGCGGGACAGTGGAGCGGGTCGTCGGCCTATGGACCGTGTGGCCAACCGGCTGACCCGTCCGAAGGAAACAACGGCTGGAATCCGGACAGAATTCCCAAGCCGTGCCTCAATTTTTCTGATCATGCAGTACCCTGCGCCGTCACGAGGGAGGGCAGATGTCGCCTGAGCGCGGGGAAGTGCAGGTCAGAGCGGGCGCCGAGACGGACCTCACGGCCCTTACGGATCTTTACAATCACTACGTCCGTGAGACGGCCATCACATTCGACACGGAGCCCTTCAGCCCCGACCAACGTCGCCCGTGGTTGCTCTCCCACCCCAAAGACGGTCCGCACCGCCTTCTGGTTGCGCAGGCGGCAGGAGAGGGGGACGGTTCCCTCCTCGGCTACGCGACCAGCAGCGCCTTCCGCCCCAAGGGCGCGTACGTGACCTCCGTGGAGACGACCGTGTACTGCGCGCCGGAGGCCGGCGGCCGGGGCGTCGGCACGCTGCTGTACCGGGCGCTCTTCGCGGCGCTGGCCGACGAGGACGTGCACCGTGCCTACGCCGGGATCGCCCAGCCCAACGAGGCGTCCGTCCGGCTGCACGCCCGCTTCGGCTTCCGGCCCATCGGCACGTTCACCGAAGTCGGGCGGAAGTTCGACCGCTACTGGGACGTGTCCTGGTTCCAGAAGGACCTGCGTTAGGCGTTCCCGAAGGACCTGCGGTGGGCGCGGGACGGACCGGCGGACGCCGCGGCGCTTCGCGGGCCGCTCCCGTCCGGCCCGCGGGGCCCCTCCGGTCGCCGGCGGGGCCCCTCCGGTTGCCGGCGCCGGTGCCCGGGTGTCGCCTGGACAGGAAGAAGGGCGAACGAGAGGAGCCCGTCATGGACCAGCACGCGCACGGCGACCAGCCCGCCCTCCGGGGCGAACCGTCCGGCGCCCGGGCCGCCCGCTCGCACGGCACCGTCGAGCCGGAGCACGGCGCGTCGGCCACCGGCCCCGCCGCGGACTCCGCCACGGGGCGCTCCGTCACCGACAGGATCCGGCGCGCCCCGCTCACCGTGACCCTGCCGGTCATCGCGGCGCTCTGCTTCGGCTGCTACACGATCTGGATGGACCACACCAACGGGGCCAAGGGCGGCCAGGCCGCGCTCCTCGGGCTGATCGCGGCGGTGGTCACCGGGATCCTGGGCGTCACGTTGGCGCACTTCCAGTCGAGCATGCTCACCGAGACCCGCGCCCTGGCCTACGCCGCGCTCTTCGGGGCGTCGATGGGCTGGCTCTACTCCCTCGGCGGCAGCCGGCCGTCGGTGCTGACTTCCGTGGGATGGGGCATAGGGATGTTCTTCGTGATGTTCCTCGTCTCGCTCTACGTCTTCCGCACCCACCGCACGCGCGAGCCGCACGGCCTGCACCGCCCCCACGAAGCGCACGTGGCCGGCCGCCACCGCCTGCACGCCCCCCACTGACCGCACCGGAGGCGGCACCCCCAACCCGCTTGACCTCAACCGCAGTTGAGTTCCTAGCCTCCTCCCCATGACACCCGCACCCACGCCCCCACCGGCGTCCGCCCCGGGCCCCGGCCCCGCGCACCCGCCGGAGCCCGCCGGCACGGCACCGTCCCCGCCCGCCGACCCGGCACCGTCCCCGCCCGCCGACCCGGTCTTCACCCCGGAGGAGCGCGCCTACCTCGCCGGCCAGCCGCTCGCCCGTCTGGCGACCACGGGGCCGAACGGCGGGCCGCAGGTGCGCCCGGTGGGCTTCGTCCTCAACGACGACGGCACCCTCGACGTCGGCGGACCGGCGCTGCGCCGCAGCCAGAAGTACCGCAACGCGCAGGCCCGTCCGGACGTCTCCCTCCTCGTCGACGACATGGCCCCGGCCGACGACCCGGTCGCCCCCGGCTGGGGCCGCGGCGTGGAGATCCGCGGCCGGGCCGAACTGCTCACCCTCGACGCCCCGCCGATGGCACCGGAGTTCTTCAGCAACGACGTGATCCGCATCCACCCGCGCCGCGTCATCAGCTGGCACCTGAAGGCGGACGGCGGCCGCGCGAACGCCCGCGACGTCGACCGCACCGGCGACTGACCCGCAGCCGCCGGCCCCGGCGCACACACCGCCCCCCGGCGGCTCCCGAGGGTCGGCCGGACGTCCGGCCGGCCCTCACCCGTCGATCGGCCGCACCCCCTCCCCGACCCCGGGGCCCGCCAGCACCTGCGGATCCTGCGACGTCCGCAGCTGCCGGCCCGGCCGCCAGACCTCCAACTTCACGAACGGGGCCTCGACGGACGTCCGCACCACCTCCGTCAGCAGCGCCCGGAACAGCTCGAACGGCTCCGGCGGCCGCACCGCCGCCGCGTACCGCGCCTTCAGGCCCGGATCGCCCACCTCGACCGCCCGACCGGACACCCGCACATCGCCCCCGGCCAGGTCCGTCCCGCCGCCGGGGTTGACGTGCAGTGCGAAACGGGGGTCCCGCCGCAGGTCCTGCACCTTGCGCGAGCCCGCCATCATGCCCAGCCACAGCTCCCCGAAGCGGAAGTCCGCCTCCAGCCCCGTCAGCCGCGGTGCGCCGTCCTTGCGCAGCGTGGCCAGGACGTGGTGCCGGTGCAGTCCGAACCGCTCCCGCACCAGCGCGGCGAACTCCGGCGCCGCCACCTCCACGGCCGCCCAACCGACCGCCTCACTCCCGCTCCCTGCTCCGCTCCCGGTCCGTCGTCCGCTCTCACTCGTCATGCCGTCCAGGCTCCCGCCCATACCTGACACCCCCTGACCGGATTCCGGTCCCGATTCCCGTCCCGGATTACCGTCCTGATCCCGTCCCGAAGCCGCACGCACAATCCACCTCCGCGCGCCCGGGCCCCCGCGCGCCACGCACCAACCCCCCTCCGCAGCGGTCCACTTCAGCGTCGCACCCACCACTGACAACGCCCCGCCGCGCCGCCGGCGTCCCTGCTCACGGCCCCTCGGCGGCCCCCGCCCGCCCACCGGCCGTGCCGCGCCCCCTGCCGCGCTCCCGCTACGGCCCCCCGCGCGCCGTAAGACCAAGGCCGTAGTCCCACCGGCCGGTTGGGGATCCGCCCGCGGCCCGTTACCCGGGCCGGAGGCCCGGTCCTAGCCTCGGGCCATGGATACGACGAGCGGCACACTCGACGAAGCCCTGGAACGCCTCCACACCACCGGCCCCGAGTTCAACGGGTTCCTCAGCAATCACGGTCCGATGGCCGTGGAGGCCCTGGTCCGGCACGGCCAGGCGCGCACCGTCCACCGCTGGCTCGACGACTACGCCACCCGGCTGGAGGACGTACCGAGCGCCCGGACCACGATCACCGAAGCCAACTGGCAGGAGGCGCTGGGCGATCCGCGCCGGGTCACCGACTGGACCGCCCACCTGACCCGCCAGGTCGCCGAACGCCCCTGGCGGGAGGTGCTCGCCGAGTGGTGGCCCCGGCTGCTCCCCGGCATCGCGGGCGCCGCCACCCACCCGGTGATCCGCGTCGGCCACGCCGTGCGCACCCTCCTGGAACAGGGCGAAGCGGAGCCGCGGAGCGCGGAGTTGGCGCACGCCCTCGGCTACTGGGCGGCCCGCCACACCACGCTGCCGGTGTCCGTGCGGCCGAGCGGCACCGGCGCCCCCGACGACGTGCTCGCCACGCTCCCGCACGTCGCCGACCAGCGGACGTCCGTCGTCAACGGACTGGCCCAGCTCCCCGGCACGCAGGGCTGGCTGGCCGCCGCCGAGTCGCTGCGCGCGCCGCAGGGGCCCGAGGACGCGCGCGAGCAGCTGGCCGCGCTGGTGCGGGCCGCCACCCACCGGTACCTGGACTACGGCCACGGCGACGCGGTCCTCCTGGTGCACGCGGCCACCGCGCCGAGCGCGGTCCTGCGCACCCTCCCGGCGCTGCCCCGCGAGTTGTGGGCGCCCTCGCTCGGGGCGGCCTGGACGGCGAGCGCCGCGCTCACCTCCGTCTACAGCCCCGACGCGCCGTTGCCGGCCCTCAAGGCCGGGGCGCTCACCCCGGAGGAGGTCTTCGAGCGGGCCGCCGCGCACGGCGACGCGCACGCGATCAAGCTGACCGACACCGCCCTCGACGTGGCGTCCTGGACCCCGGACGGCGACGACCGCGCCCTGCTGGCCGCGCTCCGGTCCCTGGAGTTGATCACTCCGGGCGAGGACTGAGCGCGCCGGAGGCGCACCGGCGCCGCTCCGGCCGTCCGGGCGCGCGGGCGGAGCGCGCCCGGACGGCCGGAGCGGCCGAGAAATGGCTTCGACATTAACGACATAACGGCGCTACGGCGTCACACTGGCGGTATCCGACCGCCCCGCGACGATGGCCGCCCCACCGCGGGGCGCTCACACCTGCGGCCGACCCACTCCCCCCGCGCCCGGACCCCCGCGCCCCGCCCGTTCGTCGGCACCGGGCCCCTCCGGCCGGAAGAAGGTCGTTCCCAGCCGAAGCCGTATTGTTAAATCTTAAATAATTCGTCTGGCGGTGAGAGAGTGGATGGCATGAGCAACGAATCCGCGACCGAGCCGCGCTGGCTCGACGACGAGGAGCAGCACGCCTGGCAGGCGTACCTCCACGCCACCACGCTCCTGGAGGACCACTTGGACCGCCAGCTCCAGCGTGATGCCGGGATGCCGCACGTCTATTACGGCCTGCTCGTCCAGCTTTCCCGCGCGCCGCGGCGCCGGATGCGGATGACCGAGCTGGCCCAGAACGCCAAGATCACCCGGTCCCGGCTCTCCCACGCCGTCGCCCGCCTGGAGAAGAACGGCTGGGTCCGGCGCGAGGACTGCCCGTCGGACAAGCGGGGCCAGAACGCCCACCTCACGGACGAGGGACTGCGGATCCTGGAGAAGGCCGCCCCCGGACACGTCAACGCGGTCCGGGCCGCGATCTTCGACCGCCTCACCCCGGAACAGATCGGCCAACTCGACGCGATCTGCTGCGTGATCGCCGACGGCCTCCAACCGCAGGGCGCCGACCTCCCCTGGCTCCGCTGAGCGTCAGCGGAACGAGGGGAGGCCGGCGCAGCGCCACGCGTTCGGATGGTTTCGGGGCGTGTGGGAGCAAGGGGGCGCAGCGGCCACGCCGGCCGCCCGACGCCGCGCCGGTGCCGGCGCGGCGTCGTCCCGTGGGCCCCGCCCGCCGTCCCGCCTCAGTGCACCAGCACCGGGACCTGCGCCGCCTCCTCGGCGTCGGCCGACGCGCCCGCACCGTCGTCCGACGACGCCTTCGGCGAACCGCCGCCGAGCCGCCCGGTGTTGATGAAGGTGAAGGCGATCACCGCCGCCAGGGCCAGGATGCCCACCGCCCACCAGATGGCGGAGGTGTAGCCGTGCACCATCGACTGGAGCTTGAGCAGGTCCGCCGAGCGGGCGCCGGCCGCGTGCGAGGTGGCGTACGCGGTGGTGGCGCTGGCCGCGATGGTGTTCAGCAGGGCGGTGCCGATCGCGCCGCCGACCTGCTGCGAGGTGTTGACCATCGCGGAGGCGACGCCGGCGTCCCGCGGCTGGACCCCGTGCGTGGCCAGCGACATGGCCGGCATGAACGCCGTGCCCATGCCCAGGCCCATCAGGACGAAGCCGGGCAGGATCAGCGCCGGGTAGGACGTGTCCAGGTCGATCTGGGTCAGCACCAGCATGCCGAGCGCGGCGACCGTGAAGCCGGGCGCCATCAGCAGCCGCGGCCGCACCCGGGTCATCAACCGGGCGCCGATCTGCGTCGAACCGGTGATCATGCCCGCGACCATCGGGAGGAAGGCCAGACCGGTCACGACCGGCGTGTAGCCCTTCACGATCTGCAGGTAGTAGGTCAGGAACAGGAAGAGACCGAACATGCCGATCACGGCCAGGCCCAGCGACGCGTAGACGCCCGCGCGGTTCCGCTCGGCGACCACCCGCAGCGGCAGCAGCGGCGCCGCCACCTTGGACTCGACCACGACGAACGTCAGCAGCAGCACGGCCGCCGCGGCGAACAGCCCCAGCGTCGCGCCGGCCAGCCAGCCGTCCGACTCGGCCCGGGTGAAGCCGTAGACCAGCGAGACCAGGCCGAGCGTCGCCAGGATGACGCCGGGCACGTCCAGCCGGGAGGAGTTGCGGCCCACCGCGGGCTCGCGGATGACCAGCACCGCGCCGGTCGCGGCGACCACGGCGAACGGGATGTTGACGAAGAACGTCCAGCGCCAGTCCATGTACTCGGTCAGCACGCCGCCGAGGATCAGGCCGACCGCGCCGCCACCACCGGCGATCGCGCCGAAGATGCCGAACGCCTTGGCGCGCTCCCGGGCCTCCGTGAACGTCACCGCCAGCAGCGACAGTGCGGACGGCGCCAGCAGCGCACCGAAGGCGCCCTGCAGCGCCCGCGCGCCCAGCAGCATGCCCTCGTTGAGCGCGGCCCCGCCGACCGCGGAGGCCGCAGCGAAGCCGATCAGGCCGATGACGAAGGTCCGGCGCCGGCCCCACAGGTCGGCGATCCGCCCGCCGAAGAGCAGCAGCCCGCCGAAGGCCAGCGCGTAGGCCGTGATGACCCACTGCCGGTTGGCGTCGCTGATCCCCAGGTCGTCTTGGGCGGAGGGCAGCGCGATGTTCACGATCGTCGAGTCGAGGACGACCATCAGTTGCGCGAGGGCGATGAATATCAGCGCTTTCCAGCGCCGGGGATCGACGGACGGAACGGTTTCAGGCATGACGGGGTCCACCTAGTGGTGCGTAACGGAACGGAGGTGATGAACGGGGCGGAACTAAGGAACTGAGGAACTAAGGGACTGCGGAAATGCGGAACTGAGGAGCTACGGAGTCGTGCAGTCGTGGACTGGCGCGGACGGAAGATCGGGAAGCGGGCGCACACCCGCAGGGGAACGGAAACGGACGACGACGTCCCGACGGAGGACGCCGGAGGCCGGGGGCTCGACGGGCCGGTCGGTCCGGCCCGCTCGCCTCAGCCGCCGCGGCTCACGAGCAGCGGTGCCTCAGGTCCTCCAACGTGACGGCGCAACCGGGCAGTTCGGACCGGCCGGGGGCCCGTAGGCCGTCCAGGAACAGCTGGAGGTGCCGGTGCACGAACTTGTCGAAGTCGAGACAGCCGCTGCCCGGCAACGGACGTGTGAGCTGGGTGAGCGCGACCATCAGGTCGCCGACGGCGATGTCGGCGCGCAGCTGGCCGTCGTCGCGCGCGGCAGCCATGACGGCCTCGATGGCCGCGTCCAGGCGCCCGCGCGCCGCGAGCAGATCGGGATGGGCCGGGTCGAAGCCGTCGGAGAGCAACGGGCACAACGCACCGATCCGCTCCTCCACCGCGTCGTGGACGAAGCGCCGCAGCGCTTCGAAGGCATCTGACTCCTCGGCGAGGGCGCGCTCCGCGCGGTCCGCGATACGGGACATGACGGAAAGCGTGACGTGGTGGATCAACTCCCGGCGATCCGTGAAGTGACGGTAGAGCGTCGCATTGCCGACACCCGCACGTCGAGCGATTTCATCGAACGGCACCTCGGCGCCGAATTCGACCATCGTCTCCCGCGCGGCAGCGATGATCCGCTCCCGGTTGCGCACCGCATCGGCCCGCAGCCGCGGCTGCACGCTCTTCACCCGCACCCCTCCGGACACGTCGGCACACTCCCTTCGTACGCGCCACACCCGCGAAACCGGGGAGCCACTCCCCACTTCGCCCAACACCACGTACAAACGGGGATCGGCTCCCCGGATATTTCCCACCCACCATGTGACGTGGAGCACAAGCGGTCGCGCCTGCCGGCCCCGACGCGCGCCGACCATCCCTCCGCACCACCCCGGCCCTCCATTTGACGCATCCCCACGCGCGGGCGACCATCCGCCGCCGCAGGCTGAGCAGCATGAGGCAGAAGGCATCCGCCCAATGACCCGAACGGTCCGCCCGCACACCGGCCCGGGCGACGCGCACACCGGCCCGCGCCGCACGGCCGCCGGCCCGCCCCTCATGGCCGCCGGCCCGCCCGAGGCGGACGCCCGCCCGCACCACGCCGCCACCGCCCCGCACCCCGCGCACACCGGCACGCCCGAGGGCCCCTCCGAGGCATCCCCATGCGCCCCCTGACACGCCGGCTCCGCGCCGCCCTGGCGACGACCGCCACCTGCGCGGCCGCCGCCCTCGCCCTGACCATCCCGCGCTACGCCACCGCCGCGCCACCGCCCCCCGGCACCCAGCCCGCCACACCACCCACCGCCGCGGCCACCACCGCAGCCGCGGCGGCAGCCACCACCACGCTCCCCGGCACCACCGCCCCCGCACCCCCCGTCGCGCCCCGTCCCCCCGTCCCCCCGCCGCCGCCGACCCCGCCGACCCCGCCGGTCCCCCCTGGCGCCCCCGCCGCCGTTCCTCCCGGCGCACGCCCCACCGGCCCCTGCGCCCTCCCCGGCATCAGCGACGACGTCGCGGAATCCGCCCCCACCCCCGCCGCCTTCGCCCACGCCACCGGCACCGTCCGGGCCCTCACCCTGTTCGTGGACTTCCCGGACGCCCCCGCCGCCCTCTCCCCCATGGCCCGCTTCGCCGAGTTCTTCCCGGCCGTCACCGACTACTTCCGCACCAGCTCGTACGGGCGGCTCTCCTACGTCCCCAAGCCGCTCTTCCGCTGGATCCGCATGTCACGCCCCCTGGCGGCCTACGGCATCAACCGCGGCGCCACCTTCGACCCGTCCTCGGACCGCGGCTACCACGCCCTCTCCCGCGAACTCGTGCACGCCGTGGACCCGTTCGTGGACTTCCGCAACTACGACATCGTCAACGTCATCGCGTCCCCCAACGCCGGCCCGGCCGCCACCCACACGGTCCTGTCGGTCACCTTCAGCGGCGCCGACCTCGGCCTCAAGAGCAGCCGCGGCGCGCCGTTCCGGAACGTCTCGTTCATCTGGAGCCGGCAGACCGGCCTGAGCGCCTTCCGCGTCCTCAACCACGAGAACGCCCACTCCTTCGGCCTACCGGACCTCTACTACACCGACGGAAGGAGCGGTTCGACGCCGGTGGGGCACTGGGACCCGATGGACGAGGACTGGGGGCCGACCAACGACTTCCTGGGCTGGCACAAGTGGAAGATGGGCTGGCTCGCCCCCGGCCAGGTGCACTGCACACCGGCCGGCGGAAGGCCCACCGAACACGTCCTCACGCCGATCTCCACCCCCGGCGGCACCAAGATCGTCGTCATCCCGACCGGGCCGCACACCGCCTTCGTCGTCGAGGCCCGAGCCAGCGGCCTGCTGGATCCGATCGTCTGCCGCCCCGGCGTCCTCGTCTACCACGTGGACACCAAGGTCCCGACCGGCCGCGCGCCGCTCCGCGTCGTCGACGCCACCCCGCACAGCCGCGGCTGCTACGCCGACGCGCGCTACGTCGAGGCGGACCTCACGGACGCCCCGTTCCGCCCCGGCGAGACCTTCACCGACCACACCAGCGGCGTCACCGTCACCGTCCTCACCGAGAACACCGACGGCACCTACCGCATCCGCACCACCCCCGCCCACCACTAACCCCCGGACGGCTCCGCAGAACCGGACGGCCCGGACGGACCGGACGGACCGGACGGCCCGGACGGACCGGACGACCCGGACGGACCGGCTCCCGCTTCCGCTTCCGCCTCCGCCTCCGCCTCCGCCTCCGCCTCCGCCACCGAGGCTGACGCCTGCCCCTCCTCCCCCCAATGCCGCCGCCCGAGACTGATCAGCCGCAACTGCCGCCGGGCGCGCCACACCACCCGCTCGGCCGCCTCCTCGCCGCCCTCCTCCCGCGCGTCGAGCAGCTCCGCCGCGGTCGTCACCAGCCGGTCGACGTACAGCTCGGCCAACATCCGCACGTCCTCGTCCCGCCAACCGGCCGACACCGGCTGGGTCTTGAGCGCCGCGGCGACCTCCGCCGCGAACCGGTCCAGCTCCCCGGCGATGGCGTGCCGCACCGCCCGCACCCCACCCCGCCGCTCGCGGGCCACGAACCGCACGTGCGCGGGGTGTTCGCGCACGTGCCGCTCGACGACCGCGATCGTGCGGTCTATCCGCTCCTCCGCGGCGTCCTGTTCGGCGAGGATCGCGCGCACCATCACGTGCAGGCTGCCCAGCGCCTCCTCGACGAGCGCGACGCCCAACTCCCCCAGGTCCCGGAAGTGCCGGTAGAACGCGGTCGGGGCGACCCCCACCACCCGGGTCACCTCGCGCAGCCCGAGGCTGCTCAGGCTCTGCTCCTCCAGCAGCCCGAGCGCCGCGTCCAGCAGCGCCTGACGGGTCTTCTGCTTCTGCACCTGCCGGACTCCACCCACACTGTGACTCATGTCATCCAGTAAACAACCGTTCTCCGAAGCGATCCACCCGCCCCCGGTCGTACACTGAAGAAGTCAGTGAACAAGTGTCCTCTCAACTTTCGAGAGCCCGGAAATCCCTGACCCCTCAACCCCAAACCCGTCGGCCGACTCCACCGCGGACCCCACACCGGACCGCCCACAAGCCGGAACCGACCCCGGAAAGGCAGACCATGCTCTTCCTCGTCGCAGCCCTCCTCCTGATGGGGATCGCGCTGGGCACCGCGGCGCACCTCCCCGTCCCGGTCACCCTCGTCGCCGCCGCGGTCATCGCCGCCTGGCTACTCGTCTTCTCCCTGCGCGAACGCCGCCGCCACACCGAGGGGACCCCCCGATGACCACCCTCACCACCACGGGCACCACCACGACCCCGGCGCAGCGCCCCACCGCGCCCCGCCGCGCCCCCCAGGCCGACGGCATGGCCGTCGCCTCCTTCGTCCTGGGCCTCGTGGGCACCCTGGTCCTCAACATCGTCCTGGGCCCCTGCGCCCTGGTCCTCGGCACCCTCGCCCTCACCCGCGGCACCACCCGCCGCGGCCGCGCCCTCCTGGGCCTCACCCTCGGCGCCGCCGACCTCCTCCTCCTGGCCGCCCTCACCGCCACCGACGGCACCCTCAGCTGGCACCTCGGCTGACCCACCACCCCGGCACACCCCGTCCCCAACCCACCATCCGCTACGCTTATCGCCGGATCGGCTCACCCCGATCCCCGCCTCCGTAGCTCAGGGGATAGAGCACCGCTCTCCTAAAGCGGGTGTCGCAGGTTCGAATCCTGCCGGGGGCACCAGCGGGAAGGCCCCCAACCGATCGTGGTTGGGGGCCTTTGACATCCAGAGATGACATCAACGGCGACGGTCAATCGCGGTCCGGGCGCCTCTTGAGCAGCCGGTCCATGCGGCTGATGGCCTCACGTTGAGTGTCCTGGACGACGTGCGTGTACACGTCCATGGTGATGCTGATCTGGCTGTGCCCGAGGATCTCCATCACGACACGCGGGGCGACGCCAGCAGCCGTGAGGATCGTCGCGCAGCCGTGGCGGGCATCGTGGAGCCGGATCACGCGGAGGCCGGCTGACTGGGCAACGCGAGTGAAGGACCGGTAGACATTCCGCGGCTCGACCGGGCGACCGGTCCGAGTGGTGAAGACGTAGCCGCCCTCCTGCCACTTCTCCCCCGCGCGTTCCTTGGCATTCGCGTGCCTCATCCGGTGCCAGCGCAACGGCGCGATGCACATCGCGGGAAGCGGAACAGCACGACGCCGACGCCCTTTGGGATCGTCGTCATAGAGAACACCGCGGCGACGCTGCGTCTGCTGGCGAACGTAGAGCACACGCTGTTCCAGGTCTACGTCAGCCCAGCGGAGCCCGACGATCTCTCCCCGGCGCAGCCCCATCGTGATCGCGAGCACGAAGGCCGCGTCCAACGGGTCCTTCCGTGCGGCAGCGAGGAAGTCCAGCGTTTCGTCGAGCGTCCAGGGACTCAGCTTTCGCGACGGTGCACGTGGAGGTTCGACCAAGCCGGCCACGTTCCTGGTAATCAGCTCCTCCCGACAGGCGGAAGTCAGCGCGGTTCGCAGGACGCGGTGCGACTCTTTGGCCGTCGCGGCCGTGGCCTTCCTCTCCAACTGGACGAGGAATCGGCGTACATCAGCGACGCCCAGCGATTCCAGCCGCTTGGCCCCGATCATTGGCACCAGGTAGAGGCGAACGTGGGCCTCATACTTGTCGTAGGTACTGGGCTTTCGACGCGGCTTGATGATGCTGTCGAGCCAGTACGGCAGCCACTCGGCGAGCTTTGCGGAACGTGTGGGAACGGGAATGCCATTGTCGACCTTGGCGAGGAGCTCGCGCCGCTTGGTGTCGCACTCGGCCCAGGTCTTGCCGTAGGCGAACTTGCGGGCGCGGGTGCCATCGGGCTGGAGGACGTAGACGGCGGCTTGGTAGCGGCCGTCTTTGCGCTTGGTGATGGTGCCGGCGCCGTTGGGGTTGCGCTTGCGCTGCTGTGCCATCAGGCGGCCTCCTCGATCCGGTCGCGGATGTAGTCCTGGAGTGCTTTTTCGGGGATGCGGCGGGCGCGGCCCTCGGTGATGGAGGTGAGGCGCTTGGAGCGGATCAGGTCGTAGACCTTGGAACGGCCGAACTTGAGCTGTGCCATGACCTCGGGCACGGTCAGCAGTTGGCTGGTGGCGGTGGTCATGTCCAGTCGTCTCCTTCTTCGGCTTGGAGGTCGGCGCGGGCTTGGCGTGCGGTGTCGCGGTTGGTCTGGATGTCGCGGGCGATGGTGGCGGCGAGGGCGGATTCGCCGGGGGTGTGGCCGTGGCCGGCGTACTGCCAGTCGGTCAGGACGAGGACGGTGGCCGGCTCCGGGGGTTCGAGGCCGAGGGCTTCGCGTTCCTGTGCGGCGCGGAAGTCGGCGCGGGCCGCGCGCAGCGCGCCGAGGGTGACCGAGTAGCGGTCGGGTCGGTTGTGGACGGGGCCGAAGGAGGGTGCGGTGAGGGTGGTGAAGACGCGGGGGTGGTCCCGGACGGCGGCGGGGATATCGCGGCGGTCATCTCCGGCCAGGCCGGCGCGGATGAGGCGGTAGGTGTCGCCGGCGTAGGTCCAGGCGCAGGCGGGGCAGCGGGAGGCACGGCGGTTGCCGCAGGCGAGGCGGAGGCGTCCGCCGGGCTCGGACGCGGTCGAGTAGTGGTGCAGGGTCTCGCCCGACGTGCGGTCCTTGGCGAGGGTCCAGCCGGTGAGGTGGATGGGGTCGGAGCAGCCGCCGGTGCGGTGGATCTGGTCGGCCCAGCGGTCGTAGTCGGGGGCCGAAGCCACCCTCAGCAGATCGCCGAGGGTGGTCGGGTCGAGGAGCGCGTCAGGCACGGGCGACCTCCCGCGTACGCGGGTGTGGTCGGTCATGATGAGGGTTCCTTCCGGATCTGTGGTTCGGGCAGGAGCACGGCGCCCGGGCGGCGGAGACTTGGCGGTTGAGGCCGCCCGGGGGCCGGTCAGCGGTACGTGCGCCCGGATGTGAGCAGGGAGCGGAGGACGACCGCGCAGACGGCGACGGACACGCCGCTGATGGCGACCGCCAGGAGCATCGAGACCAGGACGGCGCCGACGATCAGGACCACGGCCGTGCCGCCGCCGACGAGGGCGACCGCGGTACCGGGCGTGAGGTGTACGGCGGGGCGGGGCGGGTCGAGGACTGAGCGACCGGAGCCGGCGCCGGGGCGTGCCGCACGGGGGCGGTCGGTTCGACGGTGAGAGGGACGACGAGCCCGGTGGGCGTCGGGTTGGTCGGGACCTTGGGGTGGAACATGGTGGATCTCCCTTCTGCGGGCGTTACTTGACGGCGGTGTTGATGGCGGAGGCCAGGAAGCTGTCGGCGAGGAGGTAGCCGCCGAGGAGGAACACGGCCACGAGCCACCAGGGCGGGCGGATGAGCTTGATGCCGAGGTAGCCGACGGCGATCAGGGCGAGCCAGAGCGGGACGTGCACGGGGTCTCCTCAGCCGGTCAGCGGACGGTGCAGCGGTGGGTGCGGGCGGCGAGCTGGGCGGCCGAGCGGCTGGAGAAGTCGGCGGACCAGCCGCAGCGGTCGGCGGTGCAGACGGCGGCGTGCTTGGTGCGGCCGTAGTGGTCGCGGTAGGTGCCGATCTGTACGGGGCCGATCCGCATGACGGAGTGGAAGTGGTCGCGGGCGGGCATGGTGGTTCTCCTTGCTGGTCAGGTGAGTTGGGCGGCGATGGAGTCGGCGAGCTGGGGCGGGACGCCGAGGCGGGCCCGCAGGGTGTCGGTGTCGATCCGTTCTCCGGTCCGGGTGCGGTGTTCGTCGGCGACCTTGCGGGCGTGGGCGACGAGCGCGGCCGGAACGGGCGCGGGTGCGGGTGCGGGTGCAGGCCGGGACGGTTCGGCGGGTGGCGCAGCCGCGGGGAGGTCGACGGCGTTCAACTCGGTCGGATCGTCCGGGAGTTCGGCTTTAGGAACCGGAGTGGGTGCCGGAGTCACGTCGGCCGGCGGGACGGGATCGGCGGTTTCAGCTGCACTCCGCGTATGGGCCAGCAGCGTCCCGCCGAGGAAGGCGAGCGCCGGCCATCCGGCGATGCCGAAGCGGAGCCAGGCGGGCGGGTGCCGGAGGTCGAGGAACCCGGCGGTCACGACGTTGGCGCCGAGCGAGGCCACCAGGGCGATCAGGAACCAGCACCAGGCGAGCCGGGACGAGCCGTCGTTGCGGAGTCGCCGCCAGGCCGCGACCAGCAGCAGGTCGACGCTGATCGGGTAGGCCCACGCCTTCCAGCCGTCCTGTCCGGCAGCAGCGGCCAGGTCGTGAAGGTGGGCGAAGGAGAGCGCTCCGGCGATGACGGCTTGTACGAGAACGGGGTCCGGGCGGATGCGTCCCATGACGGTTCTCCTTCCGGGAGCTGGCATGGAGGGGGTAGGGACTTGGCGCGTCGAGGTGGCGCCGACCTTGGGAAGGGGAGGGTCAGGCAGTCGCGGAGGACGCCTTGGCGAGCCGCACGGCAGTCGAGGCCGGCGGGGCGACGGCGGGCCGGAAGGGCGCGAGCGCGGGCAGGTCCGGCGTGCGGTCGGCGTACTTGTTGCAGAGGTTCACTGCTTCGCGCAGCGAGGTGTGCGGGGCGCGGATGCGTGACCATCCACCGGTCGAGTCACCGGCGACTGCGGTGCCGGGGGTGTCCGCGGGTATCTGGATGGCGGCCAGTACGGCGTCCGGGGAGATGTCGCCGAAGGCCATGTTGGCGCTGGTCTCGTCGTTGACGCGGTGCACCGTACGGCCGGTGAGCTGGGCCCGGAGCATCGTGATGCCCTTGCCGAGCTCGGAGCCGAAGCGCTGGCCGCAGATCTCCAGGTAGATGCCGGCGGCGCGGCCGAGCTGGGCCAGCCGGACAAGCGCGGTGATGATCCGGTCCCGGCGCTTCTCCTCCTCCTTGGAGGCGAAGAGCGCGAGTTCGGACACCTCGTCCACCAGGACCACGACGGGCGTGGGACGCAGGTCCTCGGTCAGGTCCCAGATGTCGGCGGCGATCTCCGCGTCCGGGACGTTCACGCTGATGCGCTGTTCCTCGCGGACGAGTTGGTAGACGTACTCCATGTGCGAGACCAGGGCTTCGAGCAGATCGAGCGCGGTGTCCTGGTTGTCGGCGAGGGCGGAGAAGCGGCGAGCCAGCGGGAACAGCTCGACGCCCTGCTTGCAGTCGATGCCGACGAGCGCCACGTCCTGGGCGGCGAGGCCGGCCACCAGGTTGCGCTGGTAGACGGACTTGCCCGACTCGGTGGCCCCGATCGTGAGTCCGTGCGGGACGATCCGGAAATCTCGGTAGTGGACCGCCCCGTCCTCGCGCAGTGCGACGGGGACGCGCATCGGCGTGCGGTCGATCTTGGCGGGCATCTGCACGCGCTTGAGCACGTCGTAACCCGTCATCCGCAGTTCGACGACCCCGGAGCGGATCTCCCGGGCGGTGACGCCGTACATCCCGAAGGAGTGCCGCAGCCGATCGGTGGCGGCGGAGACATCGAATGCGTCCTGGCCGGGCCGGAGTTTGAGCCGCAGGACGAGCCCGGTACGGGTCGGCCGGAGGCGGAGGATGCGTGGGGCGCGCGACTCCGGGGCCGGGCGGTCGGTCATGCGCGCGAGTGCGAGCCGCCAGCGCGAGGGCGGGACGGTCAGGCCGCAGGCGTCCATGACCGAGGCATACCGGGCTAACACCCGCAGCGCGGCGAGGACGACCCCGAAGGTCATCCAGTACCAGGCGGGGCGCCGCCACCGCAGCACGAGAGCGGTGGCGACGACCAGCAGCAGTACGACCGAGAGGCGGGCCATGATCAGGCCGCCTCAGCCTGCGAGCCGCCGGCGGCGAGCGAGGTGACCGCCACGGCGCGGAAGGCGATGCCGTGTCGCTTCTGCCCGTTGAACTCGTTCTCCCACGGCCGGGCGATCAGGCCGGTCAGCGCCACCGGCGTGCCCATGCCGAGCTCACCGGAGACCCCGCTCTCGGGGACGGTGACGGACAGGATCTCCACCGCGTCGTTGGCGGCGAACATCACGTCCACGGTCATCAGCTTCGCCCCGGTCTCGACGTCGAGGGCGACCTCACCGGTACGGCGGTCCTTGACCTTGATCTGCGGCTGCTTCGCGACCATCACGGTCGCGGTGGAGGTGTCGACGGGGATCTGACGCACTACGGATCACTCCTCTATAGCTGCCGAACTCCGTCACTCATGTACATGAGTGACATGAAGAAGAGTGCCCGACTCCTATATATGAGTCAACCCGCCTCGACGAAGAAGTCGGGGCGGGCTGAGGAGAGTTGAGCGGGCGTCAGTCCGTAGCGGGGATGCGATAGCTGAAAACGAACTGGTCAGCGGCCATGAGGGTGTCGCAGACCTCCACCACGCGGCCTTCGGTCGTCAGCGCCTCACGGACGAGATGCACGACGGGGGCACCGGGACTGAGCGCCAGCTCGGACGCTTCGGCCTTGGTCGCGGACCGGGCCTGCAAGGTCTCCACGAACTCGGCGAACTCGTGCCCGTGGTCTTCGAGTCGGGCGTAGATGCCGCCACCGCCGGGGTTCTCGGCGAAGAGTTCGGGGATGTCCTTCACGACGTCCCACGGCAGGTACGAGCTGGCCGTCTCGACCGGCGTGCCGTTACGGAAGTACAGCCGCCGGCGGGCGAGAACCTGAGTGCCGGGCTCGACCCCGAGCCGCTCGGCCACGCCCTCGGGGACCTCCATGGGCCCGATGTACAGCACACTGACCTTGGCCGTAGCCCCCGACTGCGCAGACTCCGCCAGATACGCAGCCTTGCCGCCCTGCCGGTGCGACCGACGGAAGCGGTCGGAAGAACGGTGCCGCACCGGCGGCCGGTCCTTCACGATCGAGCCCTTGCCGTGGCGGGTCTCCACCAGGCCGCTCGCACGGACCTCCACCATCGCCTTGCGGATCGTGCCGCCCGAGACACCGTAGCGCTCGACCAGCTCGGATTCACTCGGCACCATCTCGCCGGGCTTGAGGACCCCAGCCCTGATCTGCTGGAGGACATCGTCGGCGATCTGCACGTATCGAGGTACGGCCCTGCCCCCTCCTACCGCGGTTCCCATCGTTCTTCCTATCCTCCTATGCTCCTGTACATGAGTAACAGCGCTCCGGAAGCCCAGTCAACGCCACTGCATTCCGTGTCCGTGGCCGGAGTGGTGGTCCGCGAGGACGGCAAGCTCCTAACGATCCGGCGGGCCGACAACGGCGCTTGGGAACTCCCGGGCGGGGTGCTCGAACTCGAAGAGACCCCGGAGGCCGGCGTACGACGCGAAGTCTGGGAAGAGACGGGCATCCACATCGAGGTCGACGAGCTCACCGGGGTCTACAAGAACACGACACGAGGCATCGTCGCCCTGGTCTTCCGCTGCAAACCGGTAGGCGGCGAAGAACGCACCTCCAGCGAATCGACGGCGGTCACCTGGCTCACGCCCGACGAGGTGACGGAGTCCATGTCCGAGGTCTACGCAGTCCGGTTCCTGGACGCCTTGGACGGGGTGGGCCCTCACGTACGAAGCCACGACGGCAAGCGGCTGGCCCCGGCGCGATAGAACTTTCCCTACTTCATCAAGGCTCGCTCCGCTCGCTACCCGGCCCCGCGGTAGGGGCAGTTCAGGAGCACACCACACGTTGGCGCAGGAGCGCTGACGTTCCCGGCCTCCTGGAACTGCAAGCAGTCAGATCACAGATCAGAGGTGCCGCGCACAGCGCGGCGGCGCCGGCCGTCGCCGGCACACGGCTCCCTCCTCGTCTCCGCCGCCGGGGCCGCGCGCCGTCGACGCCCGCGCCCACAAGGGGCGAAAGACCAGGCCGGGGGTGGGGGCGGTCGGCTCCACGGCTAAGTAGCAGGCTCGTGGGTCGGCGGAAGCGGTGAGCGGCTTACGTGGCGAACGCTCTGCCGACCAGCTCATAGTCGTTAGTTCCGTCCGCAAGGGCTGCTACGGGAGGGGTGGGGCAGTGCGGGCGAGCGCTCCGGGCATGCAGGCCGACATGGGTGGGCCGCCGTACCGCCACCGTCACGGATGCGGGCCCGTAAGCGGACCAGCCCTGATACGTGGCTGAGGGGGAGCTACCTGCTGCCGCGATGTGGCTCAGCCCGTCAGGAACGCTCCGCTTGCTGACTCACGTCGTGGCAAGCACCCTGCCTGACGCTTATTTTGAGCCATTCCTCGACACGCTGACCACCCGCTCTTCCTAAAAAGCCTGCTCAACGACGCACCATGGCTTTCAGCCTCCCGCCGCTGTACTGTTCTCTTTGCTTGACAATGAGTTATGAGATAAGCCTTGACAAGCAACCAGAGGGCCCAGCTCCTGCCAGAGCCAGGCCCTCCGCGCAGTTCACGAGCCCGGTCGCGCTTCACGAGACCGGGCTCGCTGCGTATGCAGCTCCCGATCGCGACGGGTTCGTAGGTGGACGTCCTAATGGACGAACTGCCCCACCGTGGCGATGACCGCCACCAGCAGACCTGCCGCAGCTAGTGCGACTTGCCACCTTTCGGGCCAAGTCCAACTCCTGCGCGGTTTCCGCTCGATCGGGCCTTCCACCACACGCCCCTCCTGTTCTCCCAGTGTTGCTTTGACGGAACTGTCAAAGCAAGCTGCCACCCACTGCATACAGATCGACAACGGGGTACGCAGCGCTCAAGAGGAAGAACTAGCGAGCGTGACTCATGATACGGACCTTGAGAGCCCCTGGCCTGGCTAACTACACGGCCTGTAGGGAAGGTTGGTCGCCGTTGCACACTGCGACGGCTACCGATTAGTGCCGCCCCCACTACAGCAGGCACTATCAGTCCACGCCGGAAGAAACGGGCTACTCATTTAGTCATTTCCACGCCGCTGACTCCATCGGCGTCTGCATCTTTCCCCAGCGCGTGAAGAACGGAACTCGTGAGTCCGCGCAACAGCGACCAGTCCAAGGGAAAGGAAAGCCTCTTCACCAGAACCCCCCTCAGAGCCTCTTCAATTCGACCCGATACGTCATTGGCAGGGTTCGACACAGAAACCCTCCACGATTCGGGAGGATCGCCCCAGAAAGTTCGCGAATTCGAGATACGCCTGAGCTCAACTCGCCTGCGAATGTACATATCTATCTCTACGCTCGGGATGTTGTATCGCTCACAGACCTGAAATATCTCTTCAATGCCGAGTTCAACGTAATGCCTGGCACCCGCTGGCAGTCTATACATCCCACCCAGATGACCTTTTCTACTTCTCCTATCACGCTCAGCGCGCTCCCATGCCTCATCCCATGCTTGGACCGAACTCTCCGCCTCGCCGCAGGTGCGCGCAAGCTCGCTAGTTGAACTACGGCTGAAATTCTGGCGCCCACTGAGAGCATCACCGAGCGTGCTTCTGCGGAGCTTGACGCTCCGCTGCTCAGCCATCTTTTCGATCTGCCGCAAAGTCAGCCCTTTACGCTTCACGAGGCGCCCCAGAGCCCTACGCAACCCGTTGTGAGTGGTAACGTCATCGGGGTGAATCGACATTGTCACGAAGCTAAACAAAGAGTTTACCGATTCAGCCTTCCGCCATTCCTCCTCGGCAGTCTTGAGGTCCGATCCGCAGCCTCGAACGAATGCTTCGAAGACTTGCCTACTAGGCATTTCGAACCCTTGCGTGGCGCGATGCAGCGAAGATTTCGAAATGAATGTCAACGCGGCAAGTTCTCCGAAACTGAGGCCAGCTCGATACTTTTCCCGAATCAGCCAGGACTGTAAAGGACCGGTTCTCGCATTTCGATCTTGCATTCCATATCGCTGCACCGATACCCCCTCGCCAGGCAGCTATAAAGGCGTAAACCTACTTCCGTGGAACAGGAAGAGCGTGACAACGAGGAGGCATCCCTGTCCACCGAACCAAATTTTTTGTCCGGGACGTCCAGCAGTTATCCTGCGTAAGGACCTGCGACGATCCACACGTTCGCGCTGGTCGGAGGCACGTGGGAGCCGAGTCGTCCCAGACCTGTCCGATCTCAAGGTAGCGTCGACGGTGTGCTTGCCGTGCTCTATCGCTTCTACGCGTAGCTCCTCAAGGGAAGTTCGGCCCACGCGAACAACCTGATCCAGAAGGCACTGGAGGAGGCTGAGGGCGCTGTCTGGGGTTTCGGTCCGCCTCTGGGCCGTCCAAGGCTGCACAACAGTGACCAACGGCGAACGCCAGTGACAGAGAGCCCAGGCGACGCCCCCAGGTCACGCCCGTTCCTCTGCGGCACTGGTAGAGCCATGCCTAAGCCCGGAGAACTGAACTCACACGCTCCGAAACGGCCAAGCACTGGCCCATCCAGCGTTCAGCTTGTGCCGTGCCACATCCGTGCCAGGTTGGGCGGGGAGTCACGGGGAACGGCGGGCAACGAGCCGCCAGCGTCGAGGGGCGCCAGCCCGCTCCCCCGCAGATCAGAAGCCCAACTGCCCCTAGGGCACCCGAGCTTCCCGAGCTTCCCGAGCTGATGACTTTAAGGAGGCGGATCCTGAGGTCTTACGGCCCGGCCGGCGCGGCTTGCTTTGGTCGACGGCATGACAACGTGGCTGAGGCCGGTGAGGGTGCAGCGAGGCACACCACGCCTGATCGGTCGGCGCACCCGCCGCAGTGGCTGACTGTCGTCGGCTGAGGCACAGACGCCGCATCGAAGTGGTCAGCCCGCCTGCCCAACTAGACCGAGATCGCCGCCCCCACGGCGCATCGTTGCTGTTGTGGCAGGGCCCGGGTCATGCACGCAGCACACACCCTTGACAGCTCTGCTATTAACTGAGTTAACTACTGTGATTGCGAACGCGGTAGAGGTGGACCACGGCATCAAGCGCCTCTCGATGCGCTTCATCAAGAAGTACGCCGCACCGGAGAGAGATCGGCTCAGCGCGGCACTGCGCGAGCAGATCAGCAAGGAGCTTGACAGGCACGGCTTGATGACGCTGCCGAGGACGCTTCCTCCATCCGAGAATGACTTCGTGTTCGTCGTCCAGAAGGGCAGCCCACTAGGGCAGGTCGTGTCTCTGGCTGCCACGGTGGCAGGCATGGAGAAGCTCGGCATGACGTCGTTCCCACCAGGCATGTTCGACAGCATCCCTGGGGCCTTGAAGGACCTCACGTGACATCCACGCCGACATCAACGGTGACGAACGTCGACAGCCGCCTATGGCCCCTGGTAGCCGGTGAGTCCGTGCGGATCCACGGCATGGCCAGGAAGTGATCGAACTCCTAAAACAGTGGTCAGCCCGCTGTGCTGTATTGCTGCATAGCGGAGTACAGCAAAACGACGATCCCGGCCGATCGGCACCGGCCGCACGACCACTGGCTACCAGCCGAGCAGACCTCAGCGACCGCACCATCGGTAGTTCGCAACGAGGGGTCACCGTGCACCATGGCTCTACGTGTTGGACGGCTGTCGAGCCCAGGCCTCACCTAACTCAAGGCCCGCGCACGGCGCGGGCGCGCTACGGGCATAGGCGGGACACACCCTCTGTGGCTGGGCCGTCGGCTCCACGGCTTAAGGCCACGGTCTCAGCATCGTCCTTAAACGGGCAGGTCCACAGACCGCCCGACTCGCCAGAAGCCTACAAAGCCGTAATCGCTCGCCCCAAAGCCGCTCCGCCAACCTTCGAGTTCTGAGCATCTCGCCGTCCATGAGCCACTACGATCAGCTCATGGACGGCGAGATGCTCCGCGTGGGCCAGGTCTTCGTAGCTGGTGGCCCACCCACAATCACCTATAATCCACGCAGCGAACTGAATCTGGAAGAACAGATTCAGGATTACCTGGATGAAGGCTATCGAATTCTCTCGGTTTCCGGCTCCACAAAAACCGGCAAGACCGTCCTTGTTCGACGCATCATTCCACCCATTGACGGAATTTGGCTATCCGGCGGAGCAATCAGCTCCTCGGAGCAGTTCTGGGAGACCATCGCCGAACATCTGAGCCTCTTTACCTCCATTGAGCGCACGTCAGACAGCAAAGACGAATCCTGGCGAACGGTCACAGGGCAAGCTAGCGCCGGCATTCTCAAGGGAGGGGCGGACAAGAAGGAGATAATCGGCTCAACAACCGGAGAGAAGGTTTCTCGCTCCCGAAATGTAGCCACCCAGGTAAGGGAAGCACTCCGCGGGGGAATGACGCCTCTGATCATTGACGACTTCCATTACATGCCTCAGGACCTCCAGATGGAAATCGTCCGGTCCCTGAAGGATCTCATCTTCGACGGACTCCGAGTAATTGTAATCGCCGTACCGCACCGGGCATACGATGTAGTGCGTGTTGAGCGCGAGATGACCGGCCGGGTTCAACAAATCAGCATCGGGTTCTGGAGCAAAGAAGAACTCGCGGGAATCGCCCGCAAAGGGTTCGACGCTCTGAAGCTCGTCGACAAAGACGAAGCGCTTATCGAGCGACTCTCGGAAGAGAGTTTTGCGAGCCCGCACCTAATGCAAGACTTCTGCTTGCAGCTCTGCAAATCGAATGGCTATCGGTGCACGCAAGATGAGTACCGCCAACTCGTCGCACCGGACTGGGAAACTTTCTTCGCCGACCGTGCGTCAATGGCTTCGAAATCAGCCTTTGATCTACTTGCGCGTGGCCCCCGCCAGCGAACCGACCGCAAGGAGAGGGAGCTCAAGTCGGGGGAGACTACCGACATCTACGGCGCAGTGCTGGCTGCAATTGCCCACACAGGGCCAGGCACCGAGCTGACCTACGAAGAGATCAGGGCGGCGCTGAAGGACGTCCTGGCCAGTGATTCTCCCCAGAGGCACGAGGTCACGCGAATCCTTGAGGAAATGACCAAAATCGCAACGAAGGAGATCGAAGGCGAACCGGTAGTTGACTACGACGTGGAACTGGGCAAACTCTATATCTCTGACCCCTATTTCGCTTTTTTTCTGCGCTGGGGCGTACCGGGTCTTTCGTAACTGTGGAAGAGTGTTCTGAAACCGGCAGGGAGCCCCTTGCGCAGACTGGGCCCCCTGCCATTCGACATTGCTGCTAACCGAAGGCCGCTGCCGGCAGCCAGGGACCCTCGTCGTCTCCTTCGCAAGCCGGAGGATCCGTTACCGGCAGGCGGTGACCACGGCTGATCGCTACACGACGCACGTCGCGCAGAGCTTCCGCCATGTCCGTCGCCAGGAGCCGCAGCTCGTTCGGCTCCGCGTCCCCGTCGCGGAGTACTTCGAGCGCGTGCTCCATGAGTTCGCCTGCCATTTCCAGCTGCACCGCTTCGGTGTTGTCAGCCAGGCGAGACAGATAGCTGCCGCTGTCCTCCGTGCTCAAATAGCAGGGCTGGTCATTGGGACCTGACCACGGGAGGAGCCGCAGCTCGTTGTGGGTCGTCATCCTCCGCTTGTCCTCTCGTGGGTCATGTGGTGGGTGGTGAAGAATGCGTCGGCGCGGTCGCCGGGAAGCACCAGGAGCGCCGCCTCGACCACGCGTCCCGTGCGGTCAGCCGCCACGCGCGTGATCGCGAGTACTGGCAAGGTCGAGCTGATGCGAAGGGTCGACGCTTCCTCTGGTGTCGGAGGACGAGCGCTGACTCGTTCCCGGACCTCGGCCAGTGGCGGGCGGAGCTCTGCGAGCTTCGCCTCAACGCTCTTGCCGCAGTGCGATTCGGTGGGAACGTCGGTCGGCGACAGGTCGCGAGGTACGTAGATGCGAGCGAGGCTGTGCGGTGAGTTCCCCTCATGGGTGAGGCAGAGGAATTCGGTGAGCGGGCTGCTGACCAGCACCCCCAGCAGACAGGTCAGTTGACCGTGCGCCTGGAGGTTGGTGGTGCGAACACTGACGCGTAACGCCGACTCGGCCGAGCACTCCGTCCTGAGCATGTGACCACCGCCGACGTACGTGATCCTGCGAAGGGGGTGTCGGACGAAGTTGCCCTTACCGTGGATCTTCTCGACGACCCCTTCACCTTGGAGGACCGAGAGTGCGCTCCGCAGCGTCGCCGTGCTGACCCATAGCGGGAAGCTAGCTGCGCCTCGGAAGGGAGACATGCGCCGGCCTTGATCCGGCCGGTCGAGATCTTGTTTCGAATGTCATCGGCGATGACGTGACGGCGAGAAGTCACGGACGGCATCACCACCTTCTCAGCGTGCGTAGGGCTACAAGCCGAGAGCGGGCGTGCATGGTGAGCAGTTCGCCCGACTCGAAGCACAGGCGCTTCGCTCCGCCGGGAAGCTGGAGCAGGTTGGTGACACGACACGAATGGCCGCCGATCTGGATGATGTCGTCGCGCTGCACGCTGGCAGATGTGATCTCGACAGGGGCGGCCGGTGCACCACCCGGCGCCCAGTCCCTCACTGGGATCCGTCCTTTCGGTCACCGCGGGAGGCCACTGTGTGGCAGGCGCAACTGCACGCCTCGTAGACGATGGGAACGCCGATCGGTGCAGCCGCGGGCGAGGAATGCGCGCACTCACTGTGCCTACCGATCCGGCAGGAACTCGATTGATAGGTAACAGCCTTCGGGTTGGTCACGCAGTGCTTCTGACGAGGAGGCATCAAAGGGCCTCCGCCGTCGCGGACCAGTTGTGGCGGATACGGTTGAACATGCTGATCAGCTCCTATCGCTGACGGCCAGGCCCCCGGACATCGCCCGTCGCGGGGGCCGTTCTGCGTACGGCGGCCCATAAGGTGCGGCCGTTCCAGCTGTTGGCGAAGAGCCCGAATCGGTCGGCCTCCGCCACCACTTCCAAGACCTCCCGCCACGACTTGGCGGGAGGAGTGTGGCGTCGGCGAGAACGTGGTTCGCCGCGCTCAAGAGCTACTGATCTCTCAGGGAGCGCTGGAAGGTCGTGCCGGATCCGGCACGTACGTCGCCGCCCCTCGTCAGCGTGCACGCGTGGTCCGCTCCTCGGCGCGCGAGCAGCCTGACGGTTCCCCGTTCCGCGCGGACATGAAGGCCGCAGGCAAGTTGGGGGATTGGGAGAGCCGGACCGAGGCGAAGGTTCCGGCGCCGGCCGAGATCTCGTCGCGCCTCGGTATCGCCGAAGGTGATCTGTGCGTCCGCACCGTGTACGAGTTCCTCGCCGACGGCAAGCCTGTGCAGCTGTCGACGAGCTGGGAGCCGTACGACCTCACCGCCGGCACCGTCGTCGTCCTCCCCGAGGGAGGGCCGCACGCAGGCGCGGGCGTGGTGAACCGCATGGCCGAGATCGGCATCACGGTCAGCCACGCAGTGGAGCAACCGGAGCCGCGGCAAGCGAACGCCGAGGAGGCATCGCTCCTAGGGATCCAGAAGGGCGGCCTGGTCACGCACATCCGGCGGACGTACTACAGCGACGAAGGGCGGCCCGTTGAGACGGCGGACATCGTCGTCCCTGCCGCTCTGTGCGAGATCGTCTACGAGATCCCCATCAGTCGTTAGAGGCTGGCTACGAGAGGGGGCGGCGGGGGCCGAGCGATCCGGGCATGCAGGCCGGAAAGGGGCGCGCCGCCACACCGCCACCGTCACGGATGCAGGAGCATGAGCGGACCAGACCCTGATCGGTGGCTGAGGGGGAGCTATCTGCTGCCGTGATGTGGCCCACGCCGTCAGCTCCGTTCAGCCGCCACCGTCGCGGCAAGTTGGGCCGGCCAGCCCGCCGATCAGCCTTAGAGCTCCTAACGCAACACTGGTAGCCGTGTCCTCCGGACGGATGTGTCGGTTGCTTGGGTGTGGGCAAGCGGAACCCTCAACCCTGGCTGGTTGGCGATGAGTTGTGGTCGAGAATCGAGCCGTTGCTGCCATCGAAACCCGATGGTCAGCGGCGGCCGGGGCGGAAGAAGG